>NZ_WBKP01000005.1 GCF_009602465.1 Cumulibacter manganitolerans
GGCCGTGCTGCGGCGCCGGGTGCGCTTGGGCGGTGCCGCCGGCTGCTCCTCGGTGGCCGCCTGCGCGGGGGCCTCGGCCTGGTGCGCGGACGCGCCGTCCTGCGGCGTCGCGGTGCCCTGCTGTGGCGGTGCGGTGCTACCTGCCGGTGCATCGGTGGTCTGGGCGTCGGTGGGGACGCCGGCCGGGGCTTCGTTCTCGCTCATACGCTGCGAGGCTCCTTCGCGGCCCGCGCGTGCGTGGCCCGCTGGCTGGAGAGCCAGAAGAGCGGCATGCGTGGGCATGTCATGCGGTCTGGACCTCTGGCCGTCCAGGTCAGACCGCGAAAGTCTGGTTGGGCGCCGCGGCGGCGCTGGTGCGGTCGTCCGGTGGGACGACCGTCGCTAGCTCGCCGGCGACGGGGCGATGGCGGCGCTGTCGACCCCGAGTGGGTCCAGCAGCCGTCCGGTGTCGTCGAGTGCTCCTTGAGCCAGCCTGAGCGCCGAGGGCGGCTGCGGTGGCACAAGTCCTGCGACGTCACGCAGTGCGGCATACACGTCATCTGGTCGTACGACGGGAATCGCCTGTCGAACGATTGCCGTCAGTATGGCACACCCGTCGCCGGCCACGACGTCAGCGGTCGCCCACGCCGCACCGACGTCCACCTGCTTGCGCCCGGTCTGGGTGAGCCGCTCGACGATCACCGACCCGGCGTCGCTGATCGCGCGCACCGCCTCCGCCAGGACCTGCGGGTCGAGCCCGGGGAAGGTGAAGCGCCACTGCGAGGCGCTCACCCGGTCGGCGAGCGACTTGCCGCGCGCGGGCACCACCTCGAGGATGTCCAGGTCCGGCGGCAGCGACTCGTCGAGCCTGCGACGCACGTCGTCGGGCGCGACCTCGGCCGACAGGCCGAGCTCGAGGTACTCGGCCTCGCTGGCCACACCGGTGGGCGCGGCACCGACCCAGGAGATCTTCGGGTGCGGGGTGAAGCCGGCCGAGAACCCGACCGGCAGCTGCGCGCGTCGCACGGCGCGCTCGAACACGCGCGTGTAGTCGCGGTGCGACATGAACCGCAGCCGGCCCACCTTCGTGTAGCGGATCCACAGCCGCTGGACGACCGGCGGCGGGGGCGGTCCCTCGGGTGTGCGCTGCTTGCGCTTGCGCGGTGCGCTCACCCGGCACTCCCCGGCGCCCCGGTGTTCACCGGCGTCAGCGGCAGCAGCTTGCGCCCGGTCGGACCGATCTGGATGTCGGTGCCCATACCGGGGCACACCCCGCAGTCGTAGCACGGGATCCACCGGCAGTCGTCGAGCTCGGTCTCGTCGAGCGCGTCCAGCCAGTCGTCCCACAGCCACTGCTTGTCGAGCCCGGAGTCCAGGTGGTCCCAGGGCAGGATCTCGTCCTCGTCACGCTCGCGGGTCGTGAACCACGCGAGGTCGACGCCGTACTGCGGCAGGGCCGCGGCCGCGGCGTCCACCCATCGCTGGTGCGAGAAGTGCTCGCTCCACCCGTCGAACTTGCCGCCGGACTCCCACACCTTGCGGATCACCGCGCCGACGCGGCGGTCACCGCGCGAGAGCAGGCCCTCCACCTCGCTGGGCTTGCCGTCGTGGTAGCGGAACCCGATGGAGCGCCCGAGGTTGCGGTCGCTGGTGATCGCCGCCTTCAGCTTCGCCAGCCGGTCGTCGATGGTCTGCGCGCTGGCCTGCGACGCCCACTGGAACGGCGTGTGCGCCTTCGGCACGAAGCCGCCGATCGACACGGTGCACCGGATGTCCTTCTTGCCCGACGCCTCGCGGCCGGCGCGGATGACCTCCTTGGCCATCTCGGCGATCTCCAGCACGTCCTCGTCGGTCTCGGTCGGCAGGCCGCACATGAAGTACAGCTTCACCTGGCGCCAGCCGTTGGCGTACGCCGTGGTGACGGTGCGGATCAGGTCTTCCTTGCTGACCATCTTGTTGATGACCTTGCGGATGCGCTCGCTGCCGCCCTCGGGAGCGAAGGTCAGCCCGGACCGGCGGCCGTTGCGCGACAGCTCGTTGGCCAGGTCGATGTTGAAGGCGTCGACGCGGGTCGACGGCAGCGACAGCGACGTCTTCGACTCCTCGTACCGGTCGGCGAGGCCCTTGGTGATGTCGGCGATCTCGGAGTGGTCGGCGCTGGAGAGGCTCAGCAGGCCCACCTCGTGGAAGCCGGTCGCCTTCAGCCCGTTCTCGACCATCTCGCCGATGCCGGTGATCGAGCGCTCGCGCACCGGGCGGGTGATCATGCCGGCCTGGCAGAACCGGCACCCGCGGGTGCAGCCGCGGAAGATCTCCACCGACATGCGCTCGTGCACCGATTCGGCCAGCGGCACCAGCGGCTTCTTCGGGTACGGCCACTCGTCGAGGTTCATCGTCGTGCGCTTGGGGACGACGGCCGGGACGCCGGCGCGGGCGGGGGTGACCGACGCGATCTTCGCGTCGTCCCCGTAGCTCACCTCGTACAGGCTCGGCACGTAGACGCCTGGGATCTGCGCGAGCCGGAACAGCAGCTCGCCGCGGTCGCGCCCGCCCTCGGCCTTCCAGGCCTTGACGACGTCGGTGATGTCGCCGACGACCTGCTCGCCGTCGCCGAGCGCCGCGGCGTCGATGAAGTCGGCGATGGGCTCGGGATTGAAGGCGGCGTGCCCCCCGGCCAGCACGATCGGGTGCTCGGCGGTGCGCTCGCGCGCGTCGAGCGGGATCTGGGCGAGGCTCAGCGCCTCGAGCAGGTTGGTGTAGCCGAGCTCGGTCGCGAACGACACGCCGAGGACGTCGAAGTCGCGCACCGGGTGGTGGCCGTCGACGGTGAACTGCGGCAGGTCGTGCTCGCGCATCAGCGCGGCGAGATCCGGCCACACGGCGTAGCTGCGCTCGGCGAGGGTGTCCGCCCGCTCGTTGAGCACCTCGTACAGGATCATCAGGCCCTGGTTGGGCACCCCCACCTCGTAGGCGTCGGGGTACATCAACGCCCAGTGCACGTCGACGGAATCCCACTCCTTGACGGTGGAGTTGAGCTCGCCGCCGACGTACTGGATGGGCTTCTGCACCTGGCCCAGCAGCGGCTCGAGTTCGGAGAAGACAGAGTGTGAGGTCATAACCTCTCTAGGGTAACCGCGGTTTCGCCGCACCCGATGCGTCCGCGCGCCATGGCCGAAGTAGCCTCGGTCGCAGGAGCGACAGGAGGCCCCATCCATGAGCCAGCAACCGGTACTGCTAGACGTGCGCGATCGCATCGCGACCATCACCTTGAACCGGCCCGAGGCGCGCAACGCGCTGAGCCGCGAGCTGCTGCGGATGCTGCCCGAGGTGATCCAGCAGGCCGAGGACGACGACGCGGTGGACGTGCTCGTGCTGACCGGGACCGACCCGGCCTTCACCGCCGGGCTCGACCTCAAGGAGGTCGGCGAGGGCGTGCTGATCGACACCGAGTCGGAGGTCGCGATCCACCGCCCGTTCGCCGGGCTCACCAAGCCGCTGATCGGGGCGGTCAACGGCGTCGCCGTGACCGGCGGCTTCGAGCTGGCGTTGAACTGCGACTTCCTCATCGCGAGCGAGAACGCCCGGTTCGCCGACACGCACGCGCGCGTCGGCGTCCAGCCGGGCTGGGGGCTGACCGTGCTGCTGCCGCAGGCGGTCGGCGTCCGCCGCGCCCGCGAGCTCAGCCTGACCGGCCGATTCCTCGACGCGGCGACGGCGTACGAGTGGGGCCTGGTCAACCGGGTGGTGCCGCACGCCGACCTGCTTCCGGTCACGTACGGGCTGGCGGCGTCGATCGTCGACAACGACCAGGCCGGTGTCCGCCAGATCCTGCGCACGTATCAGCAGAACACCGCCGAGGAGGCGGCCTGGCAGAACGAGGCCGACAACGCGGCGACCTGGAAGCGCGAGCAGTTCGCGCCGGAGAAGGTCGCCGAGCGCCGCGCGGGGATCCAGGCGCGCGGCCGCGCGCAGACCGCCGGCTGACGCGACCCCGCCGAAACGAAAAGCGGGCTTCGTCGGCGAAGTCGGGGAAGTTTCCCCGCCTTCGCCGGCAAAGCCCGCTTCGGTGACCCACCGGCCTTCCGGCCGGCGCCCCACTTAGTCGGTGCCCGCCTCCATCGCGGCGCGGTCCAGCAGTTCGTCGTCCTCGGTGAGCCGCTCGCCGCGCTCCCGGATCGACTCGGACCCGCCGTGCTCGAGCTCGCCGACCAGGTTCGTCTCGCTGCCGAGCTGGCCCTTGGCCGCGTAGAACTCGAGCTTCGAGCGCGAGTCGGCGATGTCGAGGTTGCGCATCGTGAGCTGGCCGATGCGGTCGGTGGGACCGAAGGCGGCGTTCTCCACGCGCTCCATCGAGAGCTTGTCCGGGTGGTAGCTGAAGTGCTCGCCCTGGGTGTCGAGGATCGCGTAGTCCTCGCCGCGGCGCAGCCGCAGGGTGACCGAGCCGGTCACCGCCGAGCCGACCCACCGCTGCAGCCCCTCGCGCAGCATCAGCGACTGCGGGTCGAGCCAGCGACCCTCGTACAGCAGCCGGCCCAGGCGGCGGCCCTGCTCGTGATAGGTCTCGATCGTGTCCTCGTTGTGGATGGCGTTCACGAGCCGCTCGTACGCGGCGAACAGCAGCGCCATGCCCGGCGCCTCGTAGATCCCGCGGCTCTTGGCCTCGATGATCCGGTTCTCGATCTGGTCGCTCATCCCGAGCCCGTGACGGCCGCCGATCGCGTTGGCCTCCATGACCAGGTCGACGGGCGAGGCGAACTCGGTCCCGTTGATCGCCACCGGCCGCCCCTCGGCGAAGGTTACCGTGACGTCCTCGGTCTCGATCTCGACGCCGGCGTCCCAGTGCGCCACACCCATGATGGGGTGCACGATCTCGATCGACTGGTCGAGGTGCTCGAGCTTCTTGGCCTCGTGCGTCGCGCCCCAGATGTTCGCGTCGGTGGAGTACGCCTTCTCGACCGAGTCGCGGTACGGCAGGTCGCGGGCGGTGAGCCACTGCGACATCTCGGTGCGTCCGCCGAGCTCGCGGACGAAGTCGGCATCCAGCCACGGCTTGTAGACCCGCAGGAGCGGGTTCGCCAGCAGGCCGTACCGGTAGAAGCGTTCGATGTCGTTGCCCTTGAAGGTCGACCCGTCACCCCAGATGTTGACGCCGTCCTCGTGCATCGCGCGCACCAGCAGGGTTCCAGTGACGGCGCGGCCCAGCGGGGTGGTGTTGAAGTAAGTGCGACCACCCGATCGGATGTGGAAGGCGCCGCAGGTGATGGCGACGAACCCCTCCTCGACGAGCTGCTCGCGGCAGTCGACCAGCCGCGCGAGCTCGGCGCCGTACTGCGCGGCACGGCCCGGTACCTCGTCGATCTCCGGCTCGTCGTACTGCCCGAGGTTCGCGGTGTAGGTGCACGGGATGGCACCCTTCTCGCGCATCCAGGCGACGGCGACCGAGGTGTCGAGGCCGCCCGAGAAGGCGATGCCGACACGTTCTCCAACAGGGATGCTCGTCAATACTTTGGACACCCGTCGAGACTAGCCCCCGGCGCCGTGTGAGCAGCACTACAGGCGTTCGTACCCGCGGTACGCGATCCGGGACAGCACGACCGACCCGAGCGCGGCGACACCGATCACCCCGAACGCGATCGGCAGCCCGTCGAGCAGGCCGTCACGGAACGCCTCGGGCAGCAGCGCGTCGTGCGCGGCGTACACCGCGCTCTTGCCCTCGGGAGGCAGCAGCAGCGAGACGCTCGCGAGCGCCAGAGCCGTGCCGGCGATGATGCCGGTGCCCTGCACCATGACTCGCAGGGACCCGACGACGCCGAGCTTCTCGACCGGTGTCGCCTTCGTGACCGCTGAGGAGTTCGCGGTCAGCACCATCCCGCCACCCGCGCCGGCGCCCGCGCCACCGAGCCCGACGATCCAGTACCAGCTCGGACGCCAGATCATCACGGCGCACAGCAGCACGCTGACGAGCACGACGACAGTGCCGGCGAGACTGACCCAGGCGCTCCCCCGCCGGATCTCCAGGGATCCGGCGATCGGCGCGGCGATCAGCGAGCCGACGGCGATCGGCAGCACCAGCAGGCTGGTGCGGGTGGCGGAGAGCCCGTAGGCGGACTGGTAGACCAGCGCGAGCAGGATCAGGATCCCGAAGCGCGCGATGTGGCTCAGGAAGGTGGTGAAGGTGGTCCCGACGAACAGCCGGTCCCGCAGCACGGAGAGCTCGACCATCGGGTCGCCGGCGCGGGACTCGCGCCAGACGAACAGCGGCACCAGCACGGCGAAGCACCCCAGGGAGGCGCCGATCACCAGCGGGTCGAGACCGCGCGAGCTGATCGAGGTCAGCATCGCGACCAGGGTGGTGACCAGGGCGACGAACAGCAGGCCGCCGCTGACGTCGAAGCTGCGCGCATTGTGGTTGGCCTCGCGGCCGAGCGTCACGTACGACGCCACGAGCAGCACCAGGCAGATGGGCAGGTTCATCCAGAACAGCCACGGCCACCCGATCGTGTCGACGACGATCCCGCCGATCACCGGCCCCAGCAGCTGCGCGGCGGAGTTGCACGCGAAGTAGATGCCCATCGCCTGCCCGATGCGGGCCCGCGGCACCGCCAGCGCGATCAGCGCGCTCGTGGTCGCGAACATCATCGCTGCGCCGATCCCGCTGATGGCGCGGCCGGCGATCAGCACCCACCCCTCGGTGGCGACGGCGCTGAGCACGGAGCCCAGCGCGAACACGACGATTCCGCCGATGAACAGCACCCGGCGCGAGGTCAGGTCGGCGAGCTTGCCGAACACCACCATCAGCGCGTTGCTGGCGAGCAGATTCGCCAGCAGGATCCAGCTGGACTGCGCGGCCGTCGCGTGGATGTCGGCCGAGATCGCCGGCAGGGCGATGTTCACAATCGACATGTTGAGGCCGCCGATGAACATGGCCGCCGATGCGATCGCCACCACGTTGCGGGCGGTGGCCCGTGACGTGGTGGCGATCGATTCCACGGCGCTGCTCATGCAGCGGTGACCTCAGCGGCCGCCGTTGACGTGCAGGGTCTGGCCGGTGACGAAGCCGGCCTCGTCGGAGGCGAAGAAGGCGACGACGTTGGCGATGTCGACCGGCTGGCCGACGCGGCCCAGCGGCGTGTTCGACGCGGCGGCCTTCTTGAAGTCCTCCTTGTCGACACCGACGCGCGCCGCGGTCGAGTCGGTCATCGGGGTCTCGATGTAGCCGGGGGCGACGGCGTTGACGTTGATGTTGAACTTGCCGAGCTCGAGCGCGAGGGTCGAGGTGAAGCCGATGATGCCGGCCTTGGCGGCCGAGTAGTTCGCCTGGCCGCGGTTGCCCAGCGCGGAGCGGCTGGAGAGGTTGACGATCTTGCCGTACTTCTTCTCCGTCATGTACTTGGTGGCGACCTTGCACGTGTTGAACGCGCCGCGCAGGTGCACGGCCATGACCATGTCCCAGTCGTCCTCGGTCATCTTGAACAGCAGGTTGTCGCGGATGATGCCGGCGTTGTTGACGAGGATGTCCACGCCGCCGAGCTCGTCGACGGTCTTCTTGACCGCGGCCTCGACCTGGTCCATCTTCGACACGTCACAGCCCACGGCGATCGCCTTGCCGCCGGCGAGGTTGATGGCCTCGACGGTGCCGGCGAGCGAGTCCTCCTTGAGATCGACCGCGGCGACGGCGGCGCCGCCCTTGGCCAGCGTGATCGCGATCTCCTTGCCGATGCCCTGGGCAGCACCGGTTACGAACGCCACCTTGTCGGTGAAGTCAAAAGGCATGTGATTCTCCGTTGTTGAGTAGTCCTGACGAATGACCACTCTGGAGTCTGTCACGGCAAGTGCTTAGCCCCACGAAGGGGTCTGGCGTCGTAGGGTCAGCGCAACGGTCGGCACGACAGCGGAGGTCGCACATCATGAGCCACGGCATCGGACGTTCGCGAGGCACCGACTATCTGCGGTTGTTCGACGACCTGACGGACGACGACCGCGCCGTGTGGGAGCGCACCCGCCGCTTCGTCGACGACGAGGTGCTGCCGGTGATCAACGACTACTGGGAGAAGGCCGAGCTCCCGTGGGAGCTGTTCCGCCGGATGGGCGAGCTGGGCATCCTCGGTGGCACGGTCGCCGGGTACGGCGCTCCCGGCCTCTCCCCCGTCGCCGACGGTCTCGTGGCCATGGAGCTCAATCGCGGAGACGGCAGCGTAGCCACCTTCAACGGGGTGCAGTCGGGGCTCGTCATGCGGACCATCGCGATGCTGGGCTCGGAGGAGCAGAAGAGCCACTGGCTGCCGCGGCTGGCCACCGTGGAGAAGATCGGTGCGTTCGGGCTCACCGAGCCCGAGCACGGCTCGGACTCGGTGTCGTTGTCCACCTCGGCGCGCCGCGACGGTGACGAGTGGGTGCTCAACGGCGCGAAGAAGTGGATCGGCAACGGGTCGATCTCCGACGTGACGATCATCTGGGCGCGTGACGAGGCCGACGACGAGGTGAAGGGATTCCTCGTCGACACCACCCTCGACGGGTACACCGCCGAGGCGATGACCGGCAAGGGCGTGATGCGGGCGATCTGGCAGGCCGAGATCACGCTCCGCGACGTCCGCGTGCGAGAGGCCGATCGGCTGCCCTCGGCCGGGTCGTTCAAGGACACCGCGGCGGTGCTGGCCAAGACGCGCGGCGGCGTCGCGTGGAGCGCCCTCGGGCACGCGCTCGCGGCGTTCGAGGTCGTGCACGCGTACATCGAGGAACGCGAGCAGTTCGGCCACAAGCTGGCCGAGTTCCAGGTGATCCAGCACAAGCTCGCGAACCTGCTCGCCGACCTGACCGCCATGCAGCTCTACTGCCGTCGGCTGGGCCAGCTCGCGGAGGACGACGAGCTGGAGGAGACGATGGCGTCGCTGGCCAAGATGCACAACACCACGAAGGCCCGGCAGATCATCTCGACCGCGCGGGACATGATGGGCGGCAACGGCGTCCTGCTGGAGTACCACGTCATCCGGCACATGCTCGACATCGAGGCGATCCACACCTACGAGGGCACCGAGACGATCCAGGCGCTGCTCGTCGCGCGGGACCTGACCGGGGAGTCGGCGTTCACCTGATCGAGCCGGGCGCGAGGTCGGTGATCTGCTGCCGCTCGCGGACCGGCAGCATCACGAGGAAGCCGGCGAGCAGGACCAGCACGACGCCGAGGATCCCCCAGTACTGGGTGTTGGCCCGGTCGGTGACGGCGGCGCCGAACGCGACGGACAGACCGAACATCGTGGGTGCGAAGAAGGAGATCGCCCGGCCCGTCGTCGCGTAGAGCCCGAAGATCTCGCCGGCCTTGCCCTCCGGGATGATCCGCGCGAGGAAGGTGCGCGATGCCGACTGCGCCGGTCCGACGAAGATCGTCATCAGCATTCCGCAGACCCAGAACGCCGCCTTCCCCGAGTCGTGCAGGAAGAAGATGAGCGTGCCGAGCACGACGAGCGAGCCCAACGAGATGAGGATGACCCGCTTGGGCCCGATGCGGTCGTCGAGCACGCCGAACGCGATCGTGGCGAGGCCGGCGACGATGTTGGCCACGGCACCGAAGATGATCACCTCTCCGTCGCCGAAGCCGTACGTGCGCGCGGCGATCACCGCGCCGAAGGTGAACACCCCGGCGAGCCCGTCGCGAAACAGCGCGGAGGCCAGCAGGAAGTAGATGGTGTGCGGGCTCGAGCGCCAGATCCGCGCGATCGAGCGGCCCAGCAGCCGGTAGGACTCCACGATGCCGACCCGGTCGGCGATGGTCGTCTTGCGCTTGTCCTTGAGGCTGACGAACGTCGGGATGGTGAACAGCAGGGTCCACAGCCCGCACACCACCATCGAGACCCGGATGTCGAGACCCTCGTCGCCGGTCACCCCGAACAGTCCGACGTCCGGCGAGATGAACAGGAAGTAGATCAGCAGCAGCACGATGATCCCCCCGAGGTAGCCCATGCCCCAGCCGAAGCCGCTGATCTTGCCGACGTTCTGCTCTGTGGCGATGTCGTCCATCGCGGAGTTGTAGTTCACCTCGGCGACCTGCGCGACGACCGACCCGAGCGCGAGCAGCCCCAGCCCGACCCAGAGGTAGCCCGGGTGCGGCTTGACGAAGAACAGGGCTGCCGAGATCAGCGACAGCAGCCACGTGAGGTTGCGCAGCGTGCTGATGTTGCGGCCCTTGCGGTCGGCGTTCTGCCCGAGCACCGGCGCGAGCAGCGCGATGAGCACCCCCGCGACGGCGGTGGCGACCGCCAGCGATGTAGACGTCGTGTTCTCGCTGCCGAAGCTGTCGCTGGTGATGTAGACGCTGAACACGAACGTGGTGATGACCGTGTGGTACGGCTGCGTGCCCCAGTCCCACAGGGCCCACGACAGGATCTTCTTCTTCGACGCCGGCGGGTGCGCCGCGAGGGCCGTCTCGTCAGTGGTCACGTGGCGAACGTAACCGCTCGGCGCTCCGCGCGGAAGACGGGCGCGCCCGCGGCACGAACGGCGCCCCCGGGTCGCTACCGCATCAGCAGCCGGTCGAGCCGGCGCACCGTCACCCAGATCCCGATCAGCGACATGACGACGAAGTACGCCACGTGGCCGGCCATCGAGAGGTCGACGAAGCCCACGGCCAGGCCGCGCAGCAGCTCGACGCCGTGGTGCAGCGGCAAGGCCCGCACCAGCCACTGCACCGGCTCCGGGTACACGTCGAGGCTGAAGAAGGTGCCGGAGAACAGGAACATCGGCATGATCGCCAGGTTCACCAGATCGAGGTCCTGCCACGACTTCATGAAGGTCGTGATGCCCATGCCGACGGCGGCGAAGCCGAAAGCGATCAGCACGCACGCAGGCATCAGCAGCGCCGCCCACCAGCTGGTGAGCAGGCCCATGACGAGCATGACGATCGTGAAGCTCGCGGCGTACAGCCCGCCGCGGCTCAGCGCCCACCCCATCTCGCCCAGCGCCACGTCCAGCGGGCCGAGCGGCGTGGCGAGCATCGAGTCGTAGAGCTTCAGGTGCTTGAGCTTGAAGAACACGTTGTTCGTGGAGTCGTAGATCGCGCCGTTCATGGCGGACGTCGCCAGGAGGGCCGGCGCGATGAACGCGGCGTACGCGATCGGCCGGCCGCCGGGACCGGTGACGTCACCGACCAGGCCGCCGATGCCGATCCCGAACGAGAGCAGGTAGAACAGCGGCTCGAAGAACCCCGACAGCACGATGATCCACGAGGACTTCGTCACGCGCAGCGAGCGCTCCATGAGCACCAGCGGACGCCCCGCGTACAGGCCGGCCGGCAGCACCCGGGCCAGCAGCGTGCGGTGCCGGGGCCCGGCGGCGGTGGCCGTCGTCACGTGACCAGCCGCTTGCGGAACATCCGCGCGGCGAGGAGATAGCCGACGACGAGCCAGACCGCGAGATAGCCGAGGTGCAGCGCCCACATCGCCGGGGACAGCCGGCCGATGCCGGTGGGCAGGTCGAGCGGTCCGAGCGACACGGCGCGGACCAGCTCGTTGGTGTGCCACAGCGGCGTCACCCAGGCGATCACCTGCCCGATGCGCGGGAGGGCGGAGATGTCGTAGAACGTGCCGGCGAACAGCATCATCGGGGTGACGACGAACCGGAAGATGTAGTTGAAGACGCCGTCCTTCTGGGCGGCCGCCGCGACGAGGAAGATCGGCGCGGCGAACGCGACCGAACCGAGCGTGGCCAGCGGGATGGACAGCACCGACTGCCAGGTCCGGGCCGCCCCGAAGGCGGCGACGACGAGGTAGAAGACGACGGCGGCCGTCGCGACCCGGATCGCGACCCACGTCATCGAGCCGCGCAGGATCTGCCGTGGGGTCAGCGGCGTCGCGTGCATCGCGAAGTACGCCTTCTCCCACTGGAAGCCCGCCATCACCGGGAAGGTCGACTCGGTGGCGGCGATCTGCATGCCGGTGGCGGCCAGCAGGGCCGGGGCGATGTAGCTGAGGTACGACGTGCCGAGCTGCGCGGCGCCGCCCCGGGAGTCGACGAGGCTGCCGAGCCCGAGGCCCAGCGAGAGCAGGTAGAGCAACGGGGTCACCGTCGACACGACGACGGTGCCCTTCCAGTACCGCCGGTAGCCGTAGAGCTCGTGCACGAGGAAGGCGCGCAGGCCACCGGCCGTGCGGTCGACCGGTTCGTCGAAGCGCAGCTTGCCCGCCATCAGTCGACCAGCGTCCGGCCGGTGAGGCGCAGGAAGACGTCCTCGAGGCTCGATCGCCGCACGAGGCTGGATCGCGGATGCAGCCCACGATTGGCGATCTCCTCCAGGGCCGCCTCGCCGTCGTCCACGTACAGCAGGACGCGGTCGGGCAGCACCTCGACCCGGCCGGCCAGGTCGCCGATCCGCTCGGCGACGTGCGCGTTCTCGTCGGAGCCGAACCGCACCTCGGCCACCTCCCGGGTGGCGTACTGGCGGATGAGGGCGGCCGGCGAGCCTTCCGCGACGATCTCGCCGTGGTCCATGACGACGAGGCGGTCGCACAGCTGCTCGGCCTCGTCCAGGTAGTGGGTGGTGAGCACCAGCGTGACGCCCTGCTGCTTGAGCCGGTAGAGCCGGTCCCACAGCACGTGCCGGGCCTGCGGGTCGAGTCCGGTCGTCGGCTCGTCGAGCAGCAGGATCTCCGGGTCGTTGATCAGCGACCGCGCGATGGTCAGGCGGCGCTTCATGCCGCCGGACAGGGAGTCGACCTTCGCGTCGCGCTTCTCGGCGAGCTGCGCGAAGTCGAGGAGCTCGTCGATGCGCGGTGCCAGCTCGCGCTTCTTCAGGCCGAAGTACCGACCGTAGATGTAGAGGTTCTCCCAGACGCTCAGCTCGGTGTCGAGGGTGTCCTGCTGCGGGCACACCCCGATCCGGGCGCGAATCTGCGGGCCGTGCTCGACGGGGTCCATGCCGAGGATCCGCAGGACGCCGTGCGTGGCCGGCGACACGGACGCGACCATGCGCATGGTGGAGGACTTGCCGGCGCCGTTGGGGCCGAGGAAGCCGAAGGACTCTCCTTGCGCCACGTCGAACGAGATGCCTTTGACGGCGGCGAAGTCACCGAACGACTTGGCCAGGTTCTCAGCGTGGATGAGCGGCGGGGGCGCGCTCACAGGTCGGGGAAGAAGATCTTCGCCTCACGCACACCGTTCTCGGGCGAGTCGCTGCCGTGCACGATGTTGCGGTTCATCACGGTGGCGAAGTCGGCCCGGATGCTGCCCGTGGTGGCCTGGATTGGGTCCGTGGCACCGGCGAGCTGCCGGAACGCCGCGATCGCGTTCTGGCCCTCGGCGACGATCGCGACCAGCGGGCCGGAGGTGATGAACTGCATCAGGTCGTCGTAGAACGGCTTGCCCTCGTGCTCCGCATAGTGCTGCGCCGCGGTGTCGTGGTCGAGGGTGCGCAGCTCCATCGCCACGAGGTCGAGGCCCTTGCGCTCGATGCGGCGGATCACCTCGCCGACGATCTTCTTGCTGACACCGTCGGGCTTGATGAGGATGAGCGTGCGCTCGACTGACATTTTCGATGCTCCCTGGAATGCAGATTCGGCCGCCGATCATCCTACGGGGCGGCCGGTCGGCGCCCGCAACGCATTTGCGGACGCCGACCGAGGCTGCTCGTTCCGTGCGCCGCCCGCTAGGCCTGCTTCGCGTAGGGAACGCGCTCCCAGCTGAGCACCTGCTCGGCGTTCGGCCTGTTGACGGTGACCTTCAGCCAGTCCTTGTTGTTCGACGAGCCGTCGACGGTGACCCGCTGCAGGTTCGTCGTCGAGCCCTGGACGCCGTAGAACGACAACCACGGCGACCCCGGGGCGAGCGGATTGTCGGAGTTGTAGACGTGCGAGTCACCGTTGAAGAGGTACACCTCGCCGTCGAAGCTGTTCGCCTGGTCGATGAGCTCCTGCACCAGGGGCTTGAACGCGGAGTCGTCGCCCCACGTCGCGTCGTACGTCGGGTCGAACATGTCCGCCTGCAGCATCAGCACGACGGCCCGGTCGTTGCGCTGGCGCGCCGAGTCGAACGTCGACCGGACCATCGCGAGGTTCGCGGCCATCCGCGACTGCTCCTCGGCCACCTGCTCCGGCGTCGGGCTGGTGTACCCGAGCTCCGTCCAGGGAAGCAGCCCGTCGTTCGAGCCGACCACGTGCAGGGTCGCGAAGGAGACGTTCTGCTGGCGCACGCTGACGTTCTCGGGGATACCGCGGTCGGCCTGCGAGGTGACCGCCATCGGCTTCTGGCCCAGCGTCACCCCCGGCGCGCTGAAGAACACCGACCGGTCGTAGGCCAGCCGTTCGAGGGGGTTGTACGTGCCGTTGCTCGTGCGGTGGCAGTCGGTCCACTCGTTGTCACCGGGGGTGTAGATGAGCGGGTTGGCGAACTGGTCGAAGTCCTGCTTGATGGTCGTGTAGTACGCGTCGTCGCAGCGGGTCGACCCGTTCTTGATGTCGCCGACGTGGAAGGTCATCGCGGGATCCGCGGCGTTGATCTCCTGGATCCACTCCGGGAACAATGCCAGCTGGGCGGCGCCGTACGGGACGTCGCCGATCACCGCGAACTGGTAGTGGCCGGGCTTGTCCTGTCCGGGGGCCGCGTGGGCAGCGGCGGGGGTGGCGGCGACGGCGAGCGCCGCGGCGCCGATGGCGAGAAGTCGGGAGGCACGCACGGGAGGTCCTTTCGGGAGTCCTAGGGGTGCCTAGAACCTCTCGTACCCGCGTGTCCAGCTACCCGGCGCGGCGATGAACAGTGCGCGAACGTCCGCCGAGAGCCGGGCGAAAGTCGCGGTCCGCCGGCTTGCGCCGGGCAATAGGCTGAGCGGGTGACGAGCGATCCGCACGTGCCGGCGACCTACGATCAGGTCGCCGGCGCCTACGCGGCCGAGTTCCCGGGCACCGAGCCGGAGGCGCTCATCGATCTCGCGGTGCTGGACCAGATGGTGTCGATGCTGCCGGCCTCCCCACGCGTGCTGGACGCCGGATGCGGCACCGGGCGGATCGCCCACTATCTCGCCCGTCGCGGCTGCGCCGTGCGCGGGATCGACGTGTCGCCGGGAATGCTGGCGATGTCCCGCCGCGATCACCCGGAGATCCCCGTGGCGGTCGGGTCGATCACCCAGCTGCCGATCCTCGGCGCGAGCGTCGAGGCGGTGGTGTTCTGGTACTCGATCATCCACCTGCCCGACCGGCTCCTGCCGCGGGTGTTCGCCGAGGCGGCGCGCGTCCTGGGGCCGGGCGGCCTGGTGGCGCTGGGCTTCCAGTCCGGCGACGAGGTGCGCGAGATCGGCGCGGGATTCCGCCGCCTCGGGCACGACGTGCACCTCGACCGCTACCACCGGGAGCTGTCCGTCGTTCTTGCGGTCGCCGCGGCGCACGGCCTGTTCCCGCTGGTGCAGGTGGTCCGCGAGCCCTTGCCCGGTGAGCGCGACCCGCAGGCGTTCGCCATCCTGAGCCGGCAGGCCTGACGGCGGCCGCGGGCCGGCTAGCAGCGCGTCGCGACGTACACCAGGTACTCCCAGAGCATGCTGCCGTCCGGCCGACGGTGGCGGGCGGCCAGGTCGTCGAGCGCGGCGTCCAGCGCGGCGGTCGCCTCGGGATCGTCGACGTTGCGCCGGTACGCCGCGATCGTCGGCCCGTAGTTGGCCTTGAAGTACTCGCGGAACGCCGAGGGCGCGCGACCGGCGAACGTGTGCACCGGGAGGTCGCGGCGCTCGGCGCGGACGTCGGTCACGGCGTCCCCGAGCAGCGCGGTGACGTGCTCGGCGCGCCCCCACAGGACCGGCGGGGTGCTTCCGGGCGGCGGCGGCGCCGCGTACGGCTTCATCGCCGCGAACATCTGCCCGACGAACCCGTCCGGGGTCCACGACGCCACACCGATGGTGCCGCCCGGGCGGCACACCCGGAGCAGCTCCGCGGCTGCCCGTTCGTGGTGCGGCGCGAACATGACGCCGATCGCCGACAGGACGGCGTCGTAGGAGCCGTCGTCGAACGGCAGGTCCTCGGCGTCCGCGACCGCCCACTCGACCCGGTCGGCACCGGCCGCCCGCCCGGCGTCCAGCAGCCGTGGGGTGAGGTCGGACGCGGTAGCGTGCGCGCCGCGGGCCGCCGCCTCGACCGCGACGTTGCCGGTGCCCGAGGCGACGTCGAGGACCCGGTGGCCGCGCGCCACCCGAGCCGCGTCGACGAGCACCGGCGCGAGCGGCGTGGTGATGTCGGCGGCGACGGCCGGATAGTCCCCGAGCGCCCACATCGCCGCGTGCGCGGCCTTCAGTGCGGCGTCGTCCGTCGCGGTGCTGTTCGTGCTCATGGCTTGCTCCCCTCTCGGGCGGCCGCCCCCTGCAGCCGCTCACGGGTCGAGCGTGCGCCGCGCGCCGCTGCCCGACCAGTGCAAAATCTGTACCTCGTCGCGAGTCTGGACAGCATCGCGGCCGGGGTGCTCAATGGACGAAACGCACGAGGGGGACGCGATGGCCGGATACGGGCAGTTCTGCCCCGTCGCGAAGGCGATGGAGCTGCTGGACGAGCGATGGACGCTCCTTGTCATCCGCGAGATGCTGATGGGCAGCCGGCACTTCAACGAGATCCGCCGTGGTGTGCCGAAGATGTCCCCGGCCCTCCTGACCAAGCGGCTGCGGCGCCTGGAGCGGGCCGGCCTGGTCAGCCGGGGGCAGGTCGGGCGACGCACGACGTACGACCTGACGGCGCCCGGGCGCGAGCTGTACGACGTCGTCAACCGGCTCGGGCTGTGGGGGCTGCGCTGGATCTCCGATCTGGGCGACGACGACCTGGACCCGCACCTGCTGATGTGGGACATGCGGCGCACGCTGCCGGTGCAGCGCTGGCCCAGCAGCCGCACGACGCTGTCGGTGACGTTCTCGGACGTCGATCCGCAGGCTCGGCACTGGTGGATCGTGGTCGCCGACGGCGAGGCGGACGTGTGCGACGTCGACCCCGGCTACGAGGTGCTGGCCGCCATCGAGACCGACCTGCGCACGATGACGCGGATCTGGCGGGGCGACGAGTCGTGGAGCAACGCGCTGCGGACCGGGGCGGTCAGGACGTCGGGGCCGCGCACCACCCGCCGCGACCTGCCGCGGTGGCTCGGGGAGTCGACGCTGGCCCAGCAGGCCCGCGGCGCCGCCGCGCCGGCGCGGGAGCCGGCCGCCGCGCCCGCGACCTAGGCGTCGGGGCGCGCGAGCAGCTGCTTGTGCAGGCGACCGGCGTACCACCACATCGCGGCGAACGCGAGCCCGAGCGGCCACATCGCCCACACCCAGAACCCCATCAGGACGACGGCCGCCTGCAGCACCCAGCCGGCGGCGACCGCCCACGGCTTCTTGATGAAGGCGCACAGCGCGATGAGCGCGGCGACGATCACGATGATCGCGGTGAGGCGGAAGCCGGTGAGCCCGACCCCGAACTGGCGGATCGTCGCCGGCACCATCAGCACGACGATCGCCTCGAGGATCAGCAGCGCCGAGTAGATCCCGCGCATCGACCTGGCCAGCTTGTCCTTGTCGACCGGCGGCAGCCCCCGCCGCTCGGCGTCCGGCTCCGTCACGACTTCTCCCACGGCTTCTTCCGATCCGGGTTGAACAGCTTGCGCGCGTCGCCGGCGGTGTAGACCGAGCCGGTGACGAGCACACCGACCCCGGCGAAGTGCTCGCCCTCCTCGGCGATGGTCACCGCGGTGTTGATCGCCTCGGGCAGATCCGGCTCGACGACCACCCGGTCGGCGCCGAAGTACTCGACCGCGATCCGGGCGGTGCCGTCGATGTCGTCGGACCTGCTGGAGTTGTTGCGGGTGATGACGACCTCGTCGAGCACCGGCTCGAGCAGCTCGAGCATGCCGGCGATGTCCTTGTCGGACGCCGCCGCGAAGACCCCGATGAGCCGGGAGAAGTCGAACGACTCCTGCAGGGTGCGCACGGTCGCCCGCATGCCGGCCGGGTTGTGGGTCGCGTCGACGAGCGTGGTCGGCGAGGTCCGCACGACCTCCAGCCGGCCGGGCGAGGTCATCTCGAAGAACGCCTCACGCACGACGTCCTCGCTCATCACCTGCGTCGACTCGGTACCGAAGAAGGCCTCGACGGCGGCGAGCGCACACGCGGCGTTGGACGCCTGGTGCTCGCCCCACAGGTGCAGCAGCAGCTCGTCGTACCGGGCGTCGAGCCCCTGCACCGACAGCATCTGGCCGCCGACCGCGACCTGCCGGTCGACCACCCCGAACTCGACGCCCTCGCGGGCGGCGACGGCGCCGACCTCGGCGCAGCGGGCGAGCAGCACCTCGGCCGCCTCCTGCTCCTGCGCGGCCAGGATCGCGGTCGCGCCCGGCTTGATGATGCCGGCCTTCTCACCGGCGATTTGCGCGATCGTGTCGCCCAGGTACTTGGCGTGCTCGATGCCGATCGGCGTGATGACGGCGATGCGGCCGTCCGCGACGTTGGTGGCGTCCCAGGTGCCTCCCATGCCGACCTCGACGATCGCCACGTCGACCGGCGCGTCGGCGAAGGCGGCGTACGCCATCGCCGTCATCGTCTCGAAGTAGGAGACCGGGACGTGCTGCGCGTCCTCGGGGACGCCGAAGCCGTCGTCCACCATCTTCAGGTACGGCTCGATCTCGGCGAAGGTCGCGACGTACCGCTCCTCGGTGATCGGCTCGCCGTTGAGGCAGATCCGCTCGCGGGAGGACTCCAGGTGCGGGCTGGTGAACCGCCCGGTCCGCAGGCCGAGCGCCCGGAACAGCTCGTCGACCATCCGGGCGGTGGAGGACTTCCCGTTGGTGCCGGTGATGTGGACGACGGGATAGCGGGACTGCGGGTCGTCCATCAGCTGCATCAACGCCTGCATGCGCACCAGCGACGGCTCGATGCGGGTCTCGGGCCAGCGGGCCTGGAGCAGCCGCTCGACCTCCTCGGCCGTCGCCTCGGGCCCGGTCATCCGGTCACGATCTCGAACACCGGTTCGCTGCCGGCACCCACCTCGATGGTCGCCGCGCGGGCCGCACCCCGCAGGTCGTCCTCGACCAGCGACAGCGTGTCGGCGTTGGGCGCGGTGACCCGCACGGTGGCGATCTCCGCGAACCCCTTCACCCCCGCCTCGGACTTGGCCTTGCGGATCGCCGCGATGGCGGCGATCGCCGCATCCAGGACGGCCGCGTCGGCGCTGTCGTGGCGCAGCTCGGCCGAGGTCGGCCACGACTGGCGGTGGATCGACCCCTCCTGCCACCATGACCAGACCTCCTCGGTCACGAACGGCAGGATCGGCGCGAACAGCCGCAGCAGCACCGACAGCGCGCGGGACAGCGCCGAGCGCGCCGACGCGGCGCCCGGCCCGTCGCCGTAGGCGCGGAACTTCACCAGCTCGACGTAGTTGTCACAGAACGACCAGAAGAACGCCTCGGTCCGCTCCAGCGCGACCGCGTAGTTGTACTGCTCGAACGCCTTCGTCGCGGCGTCCACCACGTCGGCCAGCGAGGCGAGCATCGCCCGGTCGAGGGGCTCGGTGACGGGGCTGGAGGCGTCGGCCGCGGAGGCACCGGTGCCGAGCGCGAACTTGGAGGCGTTCAGGATCTTCGTCGCCAGCCGCCGACCGACCTTCATCTGCGCCTCGTCGAAGGCGGTGTCGGTGCCCGGGCGCCCCGAGGCCGCCCAGTAGCGCACGGCGTCCGAGCCGTACTGCTCCAGCAGCCCGATCGGCGTGACGACGTTGCCCTTGGACTTCGACATCTTCTTGCGGTCCGGGTCCAGGATCCAGCCGGACAGCGCGGCGGTGCGCCACGGCGTCCGGCCGAACTCGAGCTGCGATCGGACGACGGTCGAGAACAGCCAGGTGCGGATGATGTCGTGGCCCTGGGGGCGCACGTCCATCGGGAACACCCGCGAGAACAGGTCGTCGTCGGTGCCCCACTTGCCGGCGATCTGCGGCGTGAGGGAGGACGTCGCCCAGGTGTCCATGACGTCGGGCTCGCCCATGAAGCCGCCCGGCTCGCCGCGCTGGGACTCCTCGAACCCCGGCGGCACGTCGCTGGAGGGGTCCATCGGGAGCGCCGCGTCGTCGGGGACGATCGGGTTGTCGTAGTCGGGCTCGCCGTGCTCGTCGAGCCGGTACCACAGCGGGATCGGGATGCCGAAGAACCGCTGGCGCGACACCAGCCAGTCGCCGGCCAGCCCCTCGACCCAGTTCTCGTAGCGGTGCCGCATGTGCTCGGGCACCCACCGCAGGTCGCGGCCGCGCTCGATCATCGTCGCGCGGACGTCGGCGTCCCGGCCTCCGTTGCGGATGTACCACTGGCGCGTCGAGACGATCTCCAGCGGCCGGTCGCCGCGCTCGTAGAACTTGACCTGCTGGGTGGTCGGTCGCGGCACGCCCTCGATCGCGCCGGCCTCGGTGAGCATCGCGACGACGGCCTGCTTCGCCGAGTGCGGCGTCATGCCGGCCAGCTCGGCGTACTTCGCGCGGCCGGACTCGGAGGTGATCGCCTCGGGCGCCTCGGCCAGCATCCGGCCGTCGCGGCCGATGACGGCCCGCGCCGGCAGCTGCAGCTCGCGCCACCAGGTGACGTCGGTGGTGTCGCCCCACGTGCAGATCATCGCGATGCCGGAGCCCTTCTCGGGGTCGGCGAGCTCGTGCGCGACGACGGGCACCTCGACGCCGAAGACCGGCGTGGTCACCGTCCGGCCGAACAGGTCGGCGTACCGCTCGTCCTCGGGATGCGCGACGAGCGCCACGCACGCCGGGAGCAGCTCGGGGCGGGTGGTCTCGATGAACACCTTCTCGCCGTCGTCCTTGGCGAAACCGACCCGGAAGTAGTTGCCCTGGCGCTCGCGGTCCTCCAGCTCGGCCTGCGCTACCGCGGTGCGGAAGGTGACGTCCCACAGCGTGGGAGCCTCCTGGTTGTAGGCCTCGCCACGGGCGAGGTTGCACAGGAAGGCCCGCTGCGACGTCGCCCGGGAGTCGCCGTCGATGGTGCGGTACTGCAGGCTCCAGTCCACCGACGCACCGAGCGTGCGGAACACGTGCTCGAACGCCTTCTCGTCCTCGACGGTGAGCACCTCGCACAGCTCCAGGAAGTTGCGGCGCGAGACCGGCACCTCCTGCTTGCCGGGCTTGGCCGGCGGCGTGAACTCCGGGTCGTAGGGCACCGTGGTGTCGCCGCGGACGCCGTAGAAGTTCTGCACCCGCTTCTCCGAGGGCAGCCCGTTGTCGTCCCACCCGATCGGGTAGAAGACCGCCTTGCCGCGCATCCGCCAGAACCGCGCGATGGTGTCGGTGTGGGTGTAGGAGAACACGTGCCCGATGTGCAGGGCGCCGGACGCCGTCGGCGGCGGGGTGTCGATCGAGAAGACGTTCTCGCGCGGCTGGGTGCGGTCGAACGCGTAGGTCTGCTCGGCGTCCCATCGGGCTACCAGCTTGGCCTCGACACCGTCGAGGGTGGGCTTTTCGGGCAGCGCGGACGGAACGGACGAAGCGGCAGTCATGGCGACCATTCTATTCGGGCCGCCCGTCGCCGATGCCGGGCAGGCGGAGCGGTGCGTCACTCCCATCGCCGCCGCCGCTCAGGGGCCGGATCCCGGGGTGCCGAAGCCGTCCTCAGGAACGTGAGAGCATGTCCGCATGACTGACATCTTCACCGGCGTTGGAGCCGCGCTCATCACCCTGTTCACCGACACCGGAGAGGTGGACGTCGATGCGACGACCGCGCACGCGGCGCGCCTGGTCGACGAGGGCATCACCGCGGTGGTGGTCGGCGGCTCGACCGGCGAGGCGGCGGCGCTGACCTCCGGCGAGCGGGCCGACCTCGTCCGGTCGATCAAGTCGGCGGTGTCCGTCCCGGTGATCTCCGGGACCGGCGCCGCGAGCGGGCCGCAGGCAGCCGCCCAGACCCGCGACAGCGTCGCGGCCGGGGCGGACGCCGTCCTCGTGCTGTCGCCGCACCGCGTGGCGAACCCGAAGGCCTACTACGACACGGTCGCCAAGGAGCTGAACGGTGTCCCGATGCTGGCCTACCACTTCCCGCTGATGACCCAGCCGGGTCTGCCGCTGGAGAAGCTCCGCGAGCTGCCGATCGTCGGGGTGAAGGACTCCTCCGGCGACGTGCGCCGGCTGCTGGCCACGATGGACGCCTTCGATGGCGCGATCTACTCCGGGTCGGCGCCGCTGACGCTGTACTGCAGCACGCTCGGCCTGCCGGGGATGATCCTGGGCATCGCGAACGCGGCGCCCGCCGACGCGGCCGCCGCCTGGGGCGGCGACGTGGCGGCCCAGCGGCGGATCGCCGCGCTGGACACGCAGGCGATGGGCGAGTTCCCGGCCGGCATCAAGGCGGTCACCGCGCAGGCCTTCGGCACCAGCACGGTCGCTCGTCTCGGCTTCTAGGCGGACTTGGCGTCCGGGTCGTCCTTGGCCTTCGAGGACTTCTTCTTGCGCCCGACGATCGTCGGGTAGACCTGCGACTCGACGGTGTCCTTGGTGATGATGACCTTCTCGACGTTGTCATCGCCCGGAATGTCGTACATGACCCCCATGAGGACCTCCTCGAGGATCGACCGGAGGCCGCGGGCGCCCGTGCCCCGCTTGATGGCCTGGTCGGCGATCGCCTCGAGCGCCTCGGTCTCGAACTCCAGCTCGACGCCGTCGAGCTCGAACAGCCGGCGGTACTGCCGCACGAGGGCGTTCTTGGGCTCGGTGAGGATGTTGACCAGTGCGTCGCGGTCGAGCGCGGTCACCGACGCGGTGACCGGGACGCGCCCGATGAACTCGGGGATCATGCCGAACTTGACGAGGTCCTCGGTCATCACCTGACCGAACACGTCGGTGGTATCGATGTCGGTCTTGGAGCGGATCTCCGCGCCGAAGCCCATGCCCTTCTTGCCGACGCGGTCCTGGATGATCTTCTCCAGGCCCGCGAACGCGCCGCCGACGATGAACAGCACGTTCGTCGTGTCGATCTGGATGAACTCCTGGTGCGGGTGCTTGCGACCGCCCTGCGGCGGCACGGCCGCGGTGGTGCCCTCCAGGATCTTCAGCAGCGCCTGCTGCACGCCCTCACCGCTGACGTCGCGGGTGATGGACGGGTTCTCGCTCTTGCGGGCCACCTTGTCGATCTCGTCGATGTAGACGATGCCGGTCTCGGCGCGCTTGGTGTCGTAGTCGGCGGCCTGGATCAGCTTCAGCAGGATGTTCTCGACGTCCTCGCCCACGTAGCCGGCCTCGGTCAGCGCGGTGGCGTCGGCGATCGCGAACGGGACGTTGAGCATCCGGGCGAGCGTCTGCGCGAGGTGGGTCTTGCCGCAGCCGGTGGGGCCGATCATCAGGATGTTGGACTTCTGCAGCTCGACGCCGTCGTCCTTGGCCTTGTCGGCGCCGCTGGCCTGCACGCGCTTGTAGTGGTTGTAGACCGCGACCGCGAGCGAGCGCTTGGCCTTGTCCTGGCCGACGACGTACTCGTTGAGGAACGAGAAGATCTCGGCGGGCTTGGGAAGCTCGTCCAGCTTGACGTCACTGGTCTCGGCGAGCTCCTCCTCGATGATCTCGTTGCACAGGTCGATGCACTCATCGCAGATGTAGACCCCAGGGCCAGCGATGAGCTTCTTCACCTGCTTCTGCGACTTGCCGCAGAACGAGCACTTGAGCAGATCTGCGCCTTCACCGACACGTGCCACGCCTTACCTCTTCCCTACTGCTGGGCGACCCCAACGACGCATATCTGACGGTACCTGGTGCGGCCGACAAGCACTCGTCATTGGGCTGGGCGATTCCCCACTAGTTGCCCCGAACCCCCGGTCGTGCGGCACATCAGCCACAGCCCCACCAGCCGTCACGGACGACCGGGCGCCGGCGAACGCGACGGTGCCGGGAGGCAGCCCGCGCTGCGTCCCGGCACCGGTGTGTACGCCGTGCGGCTACTCCCAGGACGCGCCCGAGGACTTGCGGTACGGCATCACCGTGTCGATCAGGCCGTACTCCTTGGCCTCGGCGGCCGAGAAGATCTTGTCGCGCTCGATGTCCTTCTGGACCTGCTCGATGGACTGCCCGGTGTGCCGCGCGAGCAGCGTCTCCAGCAGCGCGCGCATCCGGATGATCTCGTTGGCCTGGATCTCCAGGTCGGAGACGTACCCCTCGCCACCGCCGGACGGCTGGTGGATCAGGATCCGCGAGTTCGGCGTCGCCGCGCGCTTGCCCGGCGTGCCGGCGGCCGCGAGGACGGCGGCGGCCGACGCGGCCTGCCCGAGCACCACGGTCGCGACGTCGCAGTGCACGAACTGCATCGTGTCGTAGATGGCCGTCAGCGCGGTGAACGAGCCACCGGGCGAGTTGATGTACATCGTGATGTCACGGTCGGGGTCGTCGGACTCCAGCGTCAGCAGCTGCGCCATGACGTCGTTGGCCGAGGCGTCGTCGACCTGCACGCCGAGGAAGATGATGCGCTCCTCGAAGAGCTTGTTGTACGGGTTGGACTCCTTCACGCCGTACGACGTGCGCTCCACGAACGACGGGAGCACGTAGCGGCTCTCGGGCAGCTGGATGCGGGACTGACCGCTGAGGTTGTGGTTCATGATCGGTGCTCCTTAGCGGCGTCCGCCCGAGGGAAGGTCCTCGGCGCGGGTGATGATGTGGTCGACGAAGCCGTAGTCCTTGGCCTCCTGCGCGGTGAACCAGCGGTCGCGCTCCGAGTCCTCCTGGACCTGCTCGATGGTCTGCCCGGTCTGCTCGGCGATCAGCTCGGCCATCTCGCGCTTGGTGCGCTTGAACAGATCGGCCTGGATCTTGATGTCGGACGCCGTACCCTGCACACCGGCCGAGGGCTGGTGCATCATGATGCGCGCGTGCGGGAGCGCGTAGCGCTTGCCCTTCGCGCCCGCCGACAGCAGGAACTGGCCCATCGAGGCCGACAGCCCCATGGAGTAGGTGGCGACGTCGCACTCGATGAACTGCATCGTGTCGTAGATCGCCATGCCGGCGGTGACCGAGCCGCCCGGGGAGTTGATGTAGAGGTGGATGTCGCGCTCGGGGTCCTCGGCGGCGAGCAGCAGCATCTGGGCCGCCAGCATGTTCGCGTTCTCGTCCATGACGGCGGAGCCCAGGAAGATGATGCGCTCGCGCAGCAGTCGGTCGTAGACCGAGTCAGAGAGGTTCATGCCGGCGCCGCCGGCCATCATCGGGCTTGAATTCACGTCAGTGCCTACCTTCTCGTGCCTGCGCATCAGGCGGTATGTCATTTCGGCTTGCACGACACTAACGCGCGCCCACCGGCAAACAGTCCCGAGATCCGGCTCGTTCGCTGTCAGCGCACGACCGGGCGGGGAATGCGAAGAGCCCCGGGCGTGGCCCGGGGCTCTTCACGTCGCTGCGGGGCTACGCGCGCGCCTCGTCGGTGCTCGCGGCGTCCTCACCGGCGGTGTCCTCCGCGGCGGTCGCGTCGGCGTCCTCGCCCTCGGCTTCCGCGGCGTCGTCACCCACCGTCATGGTCTGCCCCATCGAGGCGATGGCCTCGGCACGGATCGCCTCGAGGTCCAGCGCGGCACCGGAGGAGTCCTTGACGGTCGCCTTGGACAGCACCTGGTCGAGCGCCTTGTTCCGGCGGACGTCGGCGACGAGCGCCCCGACCTGGCCGGCCTTGGCGATCTCGTCGGCGAACTGCTGCGGCGCCATGCCGTATCGACCGGCCTGCTGGATGATGTACTGCGTCATCTCCGCGTCGTCGACGTCGATCCCCTCGTCGTCGACGATCTGGTCGAGAACGAGCTGGGCGCGCAGGCTCTTGGCGGCGTTCTCCTCGATCTCCTTGTCGAACTCCTCGCGGGTCTTGCCCTCGGACTCGATCCAGGCGTTGAGCTGGTCCTCGTCGTGATCGAAGGAGTGCACGGCGTCGTGCCGGCGGGCCTCGAGCTCGGTCTTCAGCGCACCCTCGGGCAGCTCGAAGTCCACCTTCTCGACGATGGCCTCCATGACCGCGTCGCGGGCCAGCGCGATCCGGCTGAACGACTTGGCACGCTCCAGGCGCTCGCGCAGGTCGGCCTTCAACTCGTCCAGGGTGTCGAACTCGGAGGCCATCGACGCGAAGTCGTCGTCGAGCTCGGGGAGCTCCTTCTCCTTGACCGACTTGACCGTCACGGTGATCTCGGCGTCCCGGCCGGCGTGCTCACCGGCGACCAGCGCGGACGTGAACGACTTCTCCTCGTCGGCGGTCATGCCGACCAGCTGCTCGTCGATGCCGGGCACGAGCTGACCGGTGCCGACCTCGTACGACAGACCGCTGGCCGAGCCGCCCTCGACCTCCTCGCCGTCGACGGTCGCGCGCAGGTCGAGGGAGACGAAGTCGCCGTCCCCGACGGCGCGGTCGACGCCCTTGAGCGTCGAGAAGCGGTCACGCAGGCCGGAGATCTGCTGGTCGATCTCCTCGTCGGTGACCTCGGGATCCTCGACGGTCGCCTCGACCGACGCGAGGTCCGGCACGGTGATCTCCGGCCGGATGTCGGTCTCGGCGGTGAACTTGAACTCGGTGTCGGAGATGTCGTTGACCTCGATCTCCGGCTGGCCGATGACCTTCAGGCCGTTCTCCTGACAAGCCTCGGCGTACGCCTCCGGAAGGGCCTCGTTGACGACGTCCTGCAGGACGGCGCCGCGCCCGACCCGAGCCTCGAGGATCTTCGCCGGAACCTTGCCGGGGCGGAAGCCCGGGACGCGCACCTGCTGGCCGATCCGCTTGTATGCCGCGTCGAACTTGTCCTTCAGCTCATCGAACGGCACCTCGACGGCCAGCTTGACCCGAGTGGCACTCAGGTTCTCGACGATGCTCTTCACAGATTCTCCTCGCGGTTGTGCTTGGGTCGTGGTGCTCGCTAGGTTTCGCCTAGCGCACCGGAATGCTTGACGGGGCCGCCTGCCCGGGTGTGCCCCCGGGTGGCCCAGCGGTCCAGTCTAGGTCGTGGGCACGCCCACGTGGCAAGGCAGGTGCTAAACGAGAGGACGCCGACCCATGTGCTTCGCACCAGACGCCGTACCACCACCGCTGCCCAGCGGACGCTCCCCCATCCCCGGGGAGGACATCACCCTCACCTCGGCCGACGGCGCGCGGGTGCTCGCCTATCGCGCGCGCCCCGCCGAGCCCAACGGCCGGGCGGTCATCGTGCTGCCCGACGTGCGTGGCCTGTTCCCGTTCTACAAGAACCTCGCCGGGGCGTTCGCCGCCGAGGGGTTCGACGCGATCGCCATCGACTACTTCGCGCGGACCACCGACGACGCCAACCGCACCGGCGACTTCGACCCGTGGCCGCACGTGCGGGCGACCGTCCCGGCGACGGTGCGTGAGGACATCGCGGCCGCGAAGGACGCGCTGGGCGCCCAGCCGACCTACGCGGTCGGGTTCTGCTTCGGCGGCGCCCACGCCTTCTGCCTGGCCGCGAGCGACCTGCACTTCGCGGGCGTGGTGGGCTTCTACGGCAAGCCGTACAACGAGTCGGCCTCCGACATGAGCGCCATCGAGATGACCGACCGGATGAACGCGCCGGTCCTAGGACTGTTCGGCGGCGGCGACAGCAGCATCCCGCGGGACATCGTCGACGCGTTCGACGCCGAGCTGTCGGCCTCGAACGTCGAGCACGAGCTGCACACCTATCCCGGTGCGCCTCACTCGTTCTTCGACCGCTCGTCGGCGGAGTGGGACGACGCGTGCCGCGACGCGTGGGAGCGCACGCTGTCCTTCATGGGCCGGTAGGAGCCGGTCTCGAAGCGCCGCAGGATCAGATCGGCCGCGACCGTCACGACGGCGCCGATCAGCAGGACGACGATGATCCACTCCGCCCACTGCCCCACTCGCATGCCCGTCACCTCCGACCGGACGAGCATCCTGCGCCGGGCTGAGCAGGTGTTGAGAAGCCCGGCGCGTGCGCACCACGCCCGTCGACGGGATGAGACGCTGGGCGGGTGATGCGGCGACAGGCGACCTGGGGCGTGCGGCGGCGCGCGGTCGTCTCCGCGCTCGTCATCACCACGCTCGCCCTCGGCGTCGGCGGCGCCCTGCTGATGTGGATCCTGCAGACCCGGCTGCAGAGCGGCATCGGCAGTGACGTCATCACGTTGTCGCGCGACCTCGCGGCGTCGTACACCGACACCACCGAGGTCGGACCGCCGGAGGCCCGGCCGGTGCGCTCGCACGCCCTAGTCATCCAGATCCTCGACGCGCAGGGCACCGTGCTGTCCTCGACCGCGCCGGCGTACGACGACGTCCCCCTCGACGGCCCGCACAACGACAACACCGCGCACCGGGGCACCGCGGACGGCGAGAGCACCGAGCTGCTCGTCGCCAGCCGCACGTTCCAGCGCGCCGGCACCACCTACTCCGTGGTGGTGGCATCCTCCACGGAGGGCGTCGAGGAGACGATCCGGACGGTCGCGATCCTGCTGGTCGCGACGCTCCCCGTCCTCCTCGGGGCGGTCGCCGTCGGCACGTGGGTCCTGGTCGGCCGGTCGCTGCGCTCGGTCGGGGACATCACCACGACGGTGCGCCGGATCCGCCGCGGCCAGCTGGCCGAACGCGTCGCCGTGCCGTCGACGAACGACGAGATCGCACTGCTGGCGACCACCATGAACGACATGCTGGCGCGGATCGAGGAGGCCGACGAGACGCAGCGGCGGTTCGTCTCCGACGCGAGCCACGACCTGCGGACGCCGATCGCGTCCATCTCCGCCGCCGTCGAGGTCGCGGCCTCCGAGGGCACGTTGCAGAGCTGGGAGGACATGGCCCCGGTGATCGGGCACGAGGCGGCGCGCATGCAGCACCTCGTCGACGGGCTGCTGACCCTCGCCCGCGCCGACGACCAGCGCCTCGAGCTGCGCCGTGTCCCGGTGGACCTCGACGACCTGCTGAGCTCGGAGGCCGCGTCGCTGCGCGCGCGCACCGAGCTCGACGTGACGTTGCGGCTGCACCCCGTCCAGGTCGTCTGCGACCCCCGGCGGACCGCGCAGATCGTGGAGAACCTGCTGCAGAACGCCGAGCGGTACGCCGTCCGCCGCATCGAGCTGCGGTGCGCGCCGGACGGCGACGAAGGACGCATCGAGATCTGCAACGACGGGCCCCCGGTCCCGCCGGAGGATCGCGAGCGGATCTTCGACCGGTTCGTGCGGCTGGACTCCAGCCGCACCCAGGCGACCCAGCAGAGCTCGGGCCTGGGCCTGTCGATCGCCCGCGAGCTCACCGAGGCGCAGGGCGGACGGCTGTACACCGACGTCGACGAAGGCGGATTATGCAGGTTCGTCGTCCTGCTGCCGGCTCAGCCCGGTCTCAGCGGTACCGACGACGATGACCTCGACGAAGGGGACGACCGATGAGAATCTTGCTCGTTGAGGACGAGAAGCCGCTCGCCGAGAGCATCAAGCGGGGGCTGGCCTCGCACGGCATCGTCGTGCAGATCGAGCATGACGGGCAGTCCGGGCTCTGGGCCGCGCGCGAAGGCGGCTTCGACGCGATCGTGCTCGACATCATGCTTCCGCGCCTCAACGGCTACAACGTCCTGCGCACCCTCCGCCAGGAGGAGAACTGGACGCCGGTGCTCATGCTGACGGCCAAGGACGGCGTCTACGACCAGACCGACGCGTTCGAGCTCGGCGCCGACGACTACCTGACCAAGCCGTTCAGCCTGGTGCTGCTGGCCGCCCGGCTGCGCGCGCTGTCGCGCCGCGGCCGCACGACGGCCCCGACGGCGCTGGAGTGCGGCACCCTCTCGCTGGATCCGCAGAAGCGGATCGTCAGCCGGGGCGGCGCCGACATCGTGCTCACGGCCCGCGAGTTCAGCCTGCTGGAGTACCTGATCCGCAACCAGGGCCAGGTGCGCAGCAAGCACGAGATCCTGCAGAACGTGTGGGACGCCGCGTACGAGGGCCCGGAGAACGTCGTCGAGGTGTACGTGGGCTACCTGCGCAAGAAGATCGACGTGCCGTTCGGCCTGAAGACGCTGCAGACGGTGCGCGGCATGGGCTACCGGCTGCTGGCCGACCGGGACGCCGCCGTCCTGCGCTGAGGCTTGCGACGTCCGCTCCATAGCGCAACCGGCGGACGCCTCCGGCTGCCCGACGACGATCGCCGGGCCGGGCTGTGCACATCGCCGCCGACCTGTGGACAACCGGCCCGCGCGCGGGCCGCCAGGGAGGATCTGCCTCATCAGCCATGAGGAGGCAGCACATGTACGACCCGCACGAACCGCTTCCCTTCGACCCGCCGCCGGATGACGGCTACGGGATGGCCCTGCCGACCCAGGCCGGCCCGGCGCGGTACCGTCCGATCGCCGGGCAGCACCCGAACCCGGCCAACCACGGGACGCCGTGGACCGATCGCCAGCATCATCTCCTTGTCGAGCGAATCCGGGCCGGTGACGACCTCGACGCCATCGCCGACGCGCTCGGCCGGAGAGCGAGCTCGGTGCTGACCCGGATGCGACGGCTTCTTCCGGCGGACAACCGCGAGCACCCGGGCGACCTCCTGCTCACCGTCACCCGGGACTACCTGGCCGACCCCGAGGCGCCGTGGCGCGCGAATCTGCTGCGCTCCACGCCGCCGCGCCCGGTCATCACGCCGCCGGCGATCGTCCGGACCGGTCTCGGCGGCATCGACGACGACGACCTCGTCGCGCTGGTCCACGCGATGATCACCGTCCACGGGCGGACGCCGCCGGACCTGCTGCACCGGCTCGGCGACGAGCTGGCGGAACGGGGGCTCACCGGGAGGCTCGTTCGCGAACGCGCACGGGAGCTGCGCTACAGCCGGGACTGCGTCCTGTCCGACGCCCAGCTCGACGATGCCGCGGAAGCGTGGGTGCGCAGCGCGCTGCACCCCGACCAGCCGCCGAGCGCGCGCTACGGGGACTACTGGGAACTGATGCGCTGACCGGTGCCGCCAAGGCCGCGGTGCGGCTACCGCCGCGACCCGTCGACCCGATAGACCCGCTCGGCGGTCCCCCGGAACAGTGCGTCCCTCTCGGACGGCGAGTAGTCCGCGGCGATCTTCTTGAACGCGTTCCAGAGGACGACGTAGCCGGTGGACTCGCGATCGACCGGGAAGTTCGACTCGAACATGCAGCGGTCCGGGCCGAACTGCTCGATGAGGTAACGGATCGGCTCACCCCACGCGGCGACCAGCTCGTCGCTGCTCGGCGCGGTGGGCCGCTGATCGAAGCCGATGCCGTAGACCTTCATGCCGATTCCGCCGAGCTTCACGTGCACGTTCTCGCAGCGCGCGACGTCCGCGATGCCGGAGCGCCAGGCCGCGAGCATCCCGTCGCGGTCGTCGGCGTACCGGCCGACACCGAGTGGACCGCCCAGATGATCCAGCACCATCGTGGCGGCGGGGACGTCGCGGGCGAGCTCGGCGAGCTCGGCGAGCTGGTCGAAGTACAGCCAGGCGTCGAACGTCAGGTCGCGAGCCGCGAGCTCCCGGACACCGTCGTGAAAGGCCGGCTCACGCATGAGGCCCGGTGTCGGCTTGGTGTGCGACCGGTGCACGGCCGGGTCGTCCGCGAACGCCGTCGCGTGCCGGATCCCCCGGAACAGCCCGTCGCCGGCGGCCACGTGCGCGTCGAGGACGGCGCCCGCCCGGGCACCCAGCGACATGTCGACGTACGACACGATGCCGCCGATGACGGCGCCGTCGCCGCCCCGCGACTCGGCGGCGGCCTGCGCAGCGCGCTCGGTCTCGCCCAACGCGCGCAGCTCCGGCGGCCCGTCGCGCCGGTAGTCCCACACGCAGTCGATGAAGACCGTCGCGAGCACGTTGTGCCCCGCACCGGTGTCCGCGTGCAGCTGCGGCACCAGGTAAGGCTGCAGTCCCGGCGCGTCCCACAGATGGTGGTGCGGGTCGATGATCGGCAGCTCCGGCTCGAGCGCCGCCTCCCGCTGCGTGGCGAGAAACGCGTCGTCCCAGGTGTAAGCCATGCCGACAACCTATCGGCGGAGGCCGCCGACGTCACGCGGCGCGGCTCCGGACCGCCCGTTGCCGGCGAGCGGCGAGTCGGGGTGACAGGATTCGAACCTGCGACCCTCCGCTCCCAAAGCGGATGCGCTACCAAGCTGCGCTACACCCCGATACGACAGAATGGAGCGGATGACGGGAATCGAACCCGCGTAATCAGTTTGGAAGACTGAGGCTCTACCATTGAGCTACATCCGCGTGGGCCGCGAAGGCCGCGTCGAAGTCTACACTTTCCGCGCCGGCGCCCCGCCACCAGATGCACCGGCCGCCCGCCTCCGTGTCGGAGCCGAAGCCGGAGAGAATTTCCGCGAAATGCTCGCTGCCGGGGCACGATCTCCGGTAGGTGTGGAGGCAGCACCCGTGCACGCCGCCAGCCGCCCCGCAGAGGAGCCCGCCATGACCGACGAGAACGCCATCGAGTCCCTGTTCGAAGCGACCGTCTACGACCCCGACGGCAACAAGATCGGCGGCGTGAGCCAGGTCTATACCGATGACCAGACGATGGAGCCGACCTGGGTGTCGGTCAACACCGGCCTGTTCGGGACCAAGGAGACGCTGATCCCGCTGGACGACGCCCGCATCTCCGGCGAGGAGATCCACGTGCCGTACACCAAGGACTTCATCAAGGACGTGCCGCACGTGGACGCCGACAACCACCTCGACGCCGACGACGAGCGCCGGCTCACCGAGCACTACCACGCGGAGCGCTACGGAGTGCCGGACACCGAGGCTGCCGGGCCGGCCGTGACCGCCGAGCCGGTCGCGGGTCCGGTCGAGCCGTCCGCCCCCGGGGGTCCGGCCGTGACCGCCGACTCGCCCCGCCCCACGGACCTGTCTGGTCCCACGGCACCGACCCAGGCTGCCGGAGAACCACGCGAATAAGGGCGCCAGTCCCCTCGGAGGCGACAGGGCGCTTCCTGCGCGACGTTTTCGCGGCTAGTTGCTGTCGATCAGGGGGTTGTAGCCCGGCCCGTGGTCCTCGATGGCTCGCCGGGCGATCACCTGCTGGGTCGTGACCGCGCGCTCGGCGCGCCCGCGCCCGATGAACGAGACGGTCCAGTGCAGCAACGTGGTGAGCCGGTGCTTGAACCCGATGAGATACCAGAGGTGCACACCCAGCCACAGCACCCAGGCGATGAACCCCGCGGTCCGGAAGTCCCGGACCTGCGCGACGGCGGAAAACCGCGAGATCGTCGCCATGCTGCCCTTGTCGAAGTACTGGAAGGGCTCGGTGAAGCCTGGATCGTCGACGCGCGCGGCGATCAGCCGGGCCGCGTGCCGACCGCCCTGGATGGCGACCGGGCTGACCCCGGGCAGATCGTCCAGCGACATCATGTCGCCGATGACGAACACCTCCGGATGGCCGGGCAGGCTCAGGTCCTGCTGCACCGACACCCGCCCGGACTTGTCGACCGACGCACCGGTCTGCTCCCCCAGCTGCTTGCCGAGCGGTGAGGCCTGCACCCCGGCGGCCCAGACCTTCATGAAGGCCTCGATCCGCTCCCGGGTCCCGTCGGAATGCTCCACGACGATGCTGCGAGCATCGACGTCCACCACCTTCTGGCCGAGCCGAACATCGATGCCGAGGCGTTCGAGGGCCCGCTGCGCCTTGCCCGACAGCCGGTCGCCGAAGGTGCCGAGCACCTGGTCGGCGGCGTCCAGCAGGATCACCCGGGAGGAGCGGGTGTCGAAGTTGTGGAACTCGTCGGGCAGCGCCCGGTAGGCCAGCTCCGCGATCTGTCCGGCCATCTCGACTCCGGTCGGTCCGGCGCCCACCACCACGAAGGTGGTCAGCCTCGCGACGTCCTTGGGGTCGGCGCTGAGCTCCGCGCGCTCGAACGCTCCGAAGATCCGGCCGCGGATCTCGAGCGCGTCGTCGATGGTCTTCATGCCGGGCGCGTACCGGGCGAACTGATCGTTGCCGAAGTACGACTGGCTCGAGCCGGCGGACACGATCAGGTAGTCGTACGACATCCTCATGTGCTTGTCGAGCATCGCGTAGTGCACGGTGCGCGACTCCAGGTCGATGCGGGAGACCTGCCCGAGGTGCACCTGCACGTTCTTCTGCCGCCGCAGGACTTCCCGGGTGGTCGGCGCGATCTCACCCTCGCTGAGGATCCCGGTCGCGACCTGGTAGAGCAGCGGCTGGAACAGGTGCTGGGCGGTCTTGCTGATCAGGGTGACGTCAACGTGCTTGCCCGCGAACGCGCGGGCGGCGAACAGGCCACCGAACCCTGACCCGATGATGACCACGTGCGGCCGATCGGCCATGCGACTCTCCTTCGTGACGAGGGAAGCTGTTGTCGATGACTGCAGCCTAGTCGTCGAGCCGGCGGCCACGGGCCGAACGAAAAAAACTTGCGCTTGCGCATACACGGCCCTCACGATGGGCCGGTGACCCACCCGCGACGTACGCCGCCCCATCTCGCCACCCCCACGCTGGAACGCGTCGCACCCGACGGGCACGCGGAGTTCTACGCCACCGTGACGGCCAACTTCATGGAGGCCGACGCCGCAGGTCGTGAGCAGCTCGACCGCGAGCAGTTCGGCACCGCGCGCAAGCTGGGCTTTCGCGTCGACGGGCGGTGGGTCGCGACCTTCGACAGCGTGCACCGCACCATGGCGGTGCCGGGTGGACAGCTCGACGTCGCCGCCATCACCGCGGTGACGGTCGCCGGGTCGTACCGTCGTCGCGGGCTGCTGACGCAGATGATGCGCACCGCGCTGCTCGAGTGCCCCGAGCCCGCGGCGCTGCTGTGGGCCAGCGAGCCGTCGATCTACGGCCGGTTCGGCTTCGGGGAGGCGACGACCCGCCTTCGCGTGACCGGCCGTGCCCCGGAGATGGCGTTCCTGCCGGAGATCGATCTCGGCACCGGCTCGGTCGACGTCCTGCCGGCGGCCGAATGGCTGGCGCTGGTCGCGCCCCTGCGCGAGCGGCTGCGGGCGCAGCGGCCCGGCTGGCTCGACCGTGACGAGGGATGGTGGCGGTGGTCCTGCAGCGACCCCGCCGAGTGGCGCGACGGCGCCCTGCCGCTGCAGCACGCCGCCCACTTCGATGCGGCGGGCACGGTCACCGGCTATGCCCTGTACTCCACGCACGCCGTCCAGCAGCCGCACGGGCCCGACGGCGAGGTGCGGATCCGCGAGCTCGTCGCCGCGGACAGCGCGTCGTACGCCCGCCTCTGGCGCTACCTCGTCGACCTCGACCTGATGCGCAGGATCCGCTACCCGAGGGGCGAGCGCGACCTGCCGCTGCGGGACATGCTCGCGAGCACCAGCTCCATCACCTGCGAGATCGCCGACGCCACGTACCTGCGCATCATCGACCTGCCCACCGTGCTGGGAGCCCGGCAGTACGCCGCCGACTGCGACGTGGCCGTGTCGATCGGCGATCCGCTGATCGAGGCCAACCGTGGGACCTGGCGGATCCGGGTCGCGGAACGCCGAGCCGAGGTGGCGCCGACCACGGCGCCGGCCGATCTGAGCCTCGGCATCCGCGAGCTCTCCGCGGCGTACCTCGGGGGCGTGCGGTTGGGGCAGCTGCAGCGTGCCGGACGCGTCACCGAGCACACGGAGGGCGCCGTCGGCGCGCTCTCGGAAGCGCTCGGCTGGCACCGGATGCCCCACTGTCTCGACGACTTCTAGCCGCGATACCTTTGCAGCCATGCGCGTATACATCGGCTGCGATCACGCCGGCTTCGAGCTGAAGAACTACCTCGTCGAGCACCTCGAGGACGCCGGGCACGAGGTCACGGATCTCGGCGCCCACGTCTACGACAAGGACGACGACTACCCGCCGTTCTGCATCGCGACGGCCGAGTCGGTGCGCGATGACGACGGCAGCCTCGGCATCGTGATCGGCGGGTCGGGCAACGGCGAGCAGATCGCCGCCAACAAGGTCACCGGCATCCGGGCCGCGCTCGCGTGGAGCACCGAGACGGCCGCGCTCGCGCGGGAGCACAACAACGCCCAGGTGGTGGGCATCGGGGCGCGGATGCACTCGTTGGAGGAAGCGGCCGCGATCGTCGATGCCTTCCTGGGCACCGCGTGGAGCGAGAACCCCCGCCACCAGCGGCGGATCGATCTCCTCGGCGCGTACGAGGCGAGCCGCTAGCGCTCAACGCGGCCGCCAGTGCCGGTGCACGACGTGCACCGACTTCTCGGCCTCCTCCAGATCCTCCGCGCTCGGGCGGTCGACGTCACGTGCGCGCATCGCCGCTGCGCGGCTGATCTGCGAGGGTCCGCCCCCGACCAGGCCGCGGGCGGACCGCTCGTCGAGCGAGTCGTGGTCGTCGTACGACCGGTCGCCGCCCATGGTCCTGGCCCCGCGCGCTAGTCGAACGCCGGCGACTCGTGCCGGCTGCGCTTGAGCTCGAAGAAGTGCGGGAAGGACGCCAGCTTGACGGCGCCGTCCCACACCGTGCCGGCCTCCTCGCCGCGCGGGATGCGCGACAGCACCGGCCCGAAGAAGGCGACCCCGTTCACGTGGATCGTCGGCGTGCCGACATCGTCGCCGACCTTGTCCATGCCCTCGTGGTGCGAGCGACGGAGCTCGTCGTCGTACTTGCCCGAGCGGGCGGCCTTGGCCAGCGACGTCGGGAGCCCCGCCTCCTCGAGCGACTCGGTGAGGATCTTCGCGAAGTCCTTGCGGCCCTCGTTGTGGATGCGCGTGCCCATCGCCGTGTAGAGCGTCGGAAGCACCTCGTCGCCGTGGTCGCGAGCCGCGGCGATCAGCACCCGCACCGGTCCCCAGGCCTTCTTCATGAGTGCGGCGTACGACGGCGGCAGGTCGCGACCCTCGTTGAGCACCGCGAGGCTCATCACGTGGAAGCTCACGTCGATGTCGCGGACCGCCTCCGCCTCCAGGATCCAGCGGGAGGTGATCCAGCACCACGGGCACAGCGGGTCGAACCAGAAGTCGACGCGGTCGTTGGCGGAGCCGGTGGTGAGCACGTCGGCGGCGTGGATCGATGCCTCGACCTCGCCCGGGCGCGGGGCGCCCAGAGCGTCGCCCTGCGGAGCCGTGGTGCTGTGGTCGTCCTTGGCTGCCTTCAGCTTCTTGGCCACCTTCGCCTTGGCGGAGGACGAGCCGACGTCCTTCTTGGCCGCCTTGGTCTCCTTGGACTTCTTCTTGGCCTTCTTGCTCTTGAGCTCGTCGGCCTTCTCGGCGTCCTTCTTCTTGCCCATGGTCGGCTCCGTCGTCTCTCGCGAATGAATCCGAGCATGATCCTATGGCAGGATCGACCGCGGTCGCCCGACCCGCGGGCGGTCTGTCCGTTCGCCGCTGCGCGATCCGCACGCAGCGGCATCGACTCGAAGGACGTTGGCCAGTGGCACATCCGAACCTCACCCGCGACCAGGCACGTGAACGCTCGTCGCTGATCCAGACGCAGGCGTACGACGTCGCGATCGACCTGACCGACGGCGCGGGCAAACCGGGCGATCGGACGTTCCGGGTGCGCGCGACCGTCACCTTCGACGCGACGCCGGGTTCATCGACGTTCATCGATGTGGTCGCGGACGCGATCCATGAGGCGACCCTGAACGGGCAGCCGGTCGACACCTCCGCGTACCGGGCCGAGGACGGCCTCGCGCTGAGCGGGCTCGCCGAGCACAACGAGCTGGTCCTCGACGTGGACTGCCTCTACACCAACACCGGCGAGGGCCTGCACCGCTTCGTGGACCCGAGCGACAACGAGACGTACCTCTACTCGCAGTTCGAGACGGCGAACGCGAAGCTGATGTTCCCGTGCTTCGACCAGCCCGACCTCAAGGCGACCTTCACCTTCCACGTCACCGCGCCGCAGGGCTGGCAGGTGATCTCCAACGGCTCGCCCGAGCGGACCACCGATCACGCCAACGGATCGAAGACCGTCGATTTCAGCCGAACGAAGCCGATGTCGACGTACATCACCGCGCTGATCGCCGGCCCGTTCCATCACGTGCACGACGCGCACGACGAGATCGAGCTGGGCATCTACTGCCGGTCGTCCCTCGGCAAGTTCCTCGACGCCGACGAGATCTTCGAGGTCACCAAGCAGGGATTCGACTTCTTCCAGAGCCTGTTCGACTTCCGCTACCCGTTCGGCAAGTACGACCAGCTGTTCGTGCCGGAGTTCAACTTCGGTGCGATGGAGAACGCCGGCGCGATCACGTTCCGCGACGACTACGTCTTCCAGTCGAAGGTCACCGAGTACCGGCTCGAGCGCCGCGCCGAGACGATCCTGCACGAGATGGCGCACATGTGGTTCGGCGACCTCGTCACCATGAAGTGGTGGGACGACCTGTGGCTGAACGAGTCGTTCGCGACCTACGCGTCGGTGCACTGCCAGGCCGAGGCGACGAAGTACACTAGCGCGTGGACGACGTTCGCCAACGTGGAGAAGACCTGGGCCTACGACCAGGACACCAAGTCGACCACCCACCCGATCTCCGCCGACATGGTCGACATCCAGGCGGTCGAGGTCAACTTCGACGGGATCACGTACGCGAAGGGCGCCTCGGTGCTCAAGCAGCTCGTCGCGTACGTCGGCCAGGAGGCCTTCTTCGCCGCGCTGCGCGAGTACTTCAAGAAGCACCAGTACGGCAACACCGAGCTGCAGGACCTGTTCGACGAGCTGGAGGCGGCGAGCGGCCGCGATCTGTCGTGGTGGGCGCAGCAGTGGCTGGAGACCTCGCAGGTGAACACCCTGCGTCCCCTGGTCGAGACCGACGCCGACGGGGTGGTGACGGCGTTCGCCATCGAGCAGACGGCGGTCCCCGAGCATCCGACGCTGCGCACCCACCGCCTGGCGATCGGCTGCTACGAGCTGGACGGCGACCGGCTGGTGCGCACCGACCGCATCGAGCTGGACGTGGAGGGCCCGCGCACCGACGTGCCCGCGCTCGTCGGGCGGCCGCGGGCCGCGCTGTACCTCGTCAACGACGATGATCTCGCGTACGCCAAGGTGCGCTTCGACCCCGAGTCACTGGCGTTCCTGCTGGAGAACATCGCCCGGTTCACCGAGTCGCTGCCGCGAGCGCTGTGCTGGGGAGCCGCCTGGGACATGACCCGGGACGGCGAGATGCGCGCCCGCGACTACCTGGCGCTGTTCCTGGCCGGGGTCGGCAGCGAGCAGACGATGTCGGTCATCCAGACGCTCTCGGCGCAGGCGCAGACGGCCGTGACCGCGTACGGCGCCCCCGACTGGTCGGCGAGCGGCGCCGAGCAGCTGGCCGACTTCGCCTGGCAGCAGACGGCGGCGGCCGCACCGGGCAGCGACGCGCAGGTGCACTGGTCGCGGGTGTTCGCCTCGACCGCGGTGACCGACGCCCAGCTGGACCGCCTGGCCGCCATCGTCTCCGGCGCCGAGGTGGTCGAGGGCCTGGCGATGGACCTCGACACGCGGTGGGCGCTGCTCACGCCGCTGGTCGCGGCCGGCCGCGCCGGGGACGCCGAGATCGACGCGGCCCTGGAGGTCGACCCGGGCGACGTCGCCCAGCGACGCGCCGCCACCGCCCGCGCCGTCCGCGCCACGGCGCAGGCGAAGGCGGACGCCTGGGCGGCCACGGTGGAGGACGACACGCTGACCAACTACCTGCACGAGGCGACCGCGCTCGGGTTCTACTCCTGGCGGCAGTACGACCTGACCCGTCCGTACCGCCAGAAGTACTTCGGCGCGCTCGATCAGGTCTGGAAGGACCGCTCGTCGGCGATCGCGCAGCAGGTCACCGAGCTGCTGTTCCCGCGGTTGATCGAGCAGGACACCGTGGACGCCGCCAACGAGTGGCTCGCCGCGGGCGGCCACAACCCGGCCGCCGCCCGGCTGGTCAACGAGCAGCGCGACTCCATCGCCCGCGCGCTGGCCTGCCGGCTGCGGGACGCCCAGCCCTAGACGCGCTTCTGCGGTGGAGTAGCGCACGCTAATCGCGAGATAGCGTGCGCTACTGCACCGCAGAACGAAGAAGGTCTAGCGCTCGATCGGGTGGCCGGCCTGGTCGGAGAGCATCCGAAGCCCGTTGACGATGCCGCCGACCAGGTCGCCGCCCTGGAAGCTCGACACCATCGACGCGACGGCGAGCTGGCAGGCGCGATCGGTGAGCCGCTTCGCGGCGTGCTCACCGACGCCGATCTCGACGGCGTGCTCGTTCGGCGACACCGCGACCAGGCAGGTGTTCGCCGCCTGCGCACCGAAGGAGCGGTGCCGGGCGGCGACGCCGCCCCGTCGATCGGGGCCGAGGTCGCCGATGTAGATGGAGAAGTTGATGTCGGACTCGCGGGACGACATCGTGATCGCCTCGGAGAGCCGGTCCATCTCCTTGAAGGTGAACGGACCGGTGTTGCCCTTGGGGCCGTAGCCGAGCGGCGGGGTGTTGGGTGCTGAGTGCGTTGCCATCAGTGAGTTCTCCTCGTTACCAGGTGCCGCTCGCGCCGCCGACCATGGTGGCCGACGGGGCGTGCTCAGGGCCGGCCTCGATCGCGTGGGCCGGACGATGTACCGCCGCGCCTTCGCGCGGGTGGCCGACGAACCACAGCGGCTGATGCCACTCCTCGCCGAGCTTGTAGGTGCCCGCGGACGCGGTGTCGCGCGAGGTCACGTAGGCCAGCAGGTAGCACAGCGCGAGAACGACGGCCGGACCGCCGACGAACAGCAGGAGGGCGTGAACGAGGCTCATGCCTACAGAATCTAGCCGATCGTGTCGTCGTTCCATATCGGCGGTACGCGCTCGCGCCACGGCGCCGCCTGCTCGAGCTGCGCGGCGACCGAGAGCAGCGTCCACTCGTCGGCCGGTCGTCCCACCAGCATCATGCCTATCGGCAGTCCTTGCGAGCTCATGTGCAGCGGCAGGCTGATGGCGGGCTGTCCGGAGACGTTGTAGATGGACGTGAACGCCGAGTACCGCTTCTGCCGCTCGAAGTCCTCGGCCGGGTCGTCTCCATACCAGTCGACGGGGCGGGCGACGTCCGTGGTCACCGGGCACAGCACAACGTCGTACGGCGCGAGCCGCCGCACGACCGATCGCCCGGCCTCCCCCATCGCGATGTGGGCGAGCATCGCCTGCTGACCGCTCAGCGCCATGCCCTGCGCGCGCAGCCACCGGGTCAGCGGCTTCAGGTGCGCCGCCTGCTCGTCGTCGAACGGCAGCGTGGTCGCCCCGAGCGCCCAGACCTTGACGAACTCCTCGATGCCGCTGGGGTCGATGGGCGCCTCGATGTCCTCGACGTCGTGGCCCAGCGACTCCAGCAGCGCCGAGGTCGCCTCCCACGCCGCGCGCACCTCGGGCGCCACGACCGCGCCCGGGATGACCGGGTCGACGTAGCGCCCGATGCGCAGCCGGCCCGGCGACGAGCGCACCGCGTCACGGAACGTCCGCCCGGGCGGCAGCGGCGGCGCCCAGATCGCGTCCGACCGCCCGGGACCGGCCGTGATGTCGAGGAAGGCCGCGGCGTCCTCGACCGTGCGCGCCAGCGGCCCCATCACGCCGAGCCCGGCCGGGTCGACCCGGGCGCTGGTGATCCGGCCGCGGGACGTCTTCAGCCCCACCAGACCGCAGGCGGCCGCCGGGCTGCGGACCGACCCGCCGCCGTCGGAGCCCTGGGCCATCGGCAGCAGCCCCGACGCCACCGCGGCGGCGGCGCCGCCGGAGGATCCGCTGGCCAGCCGGCCGAGGTCCCACGGCGTCCGGGCGGTGGGGCCGACGTCGTTGATGGTCCAGCAGGGAAAGCCGAACTCGGGGGTCTGGGTCTTCCCGAGGCTGATCATCCCGCCGTCGAAGATCCGCTGGATCGCCTCGTCGGTCTCCGGGGCGACGAAGTCGCGCATGAGCGCGGTGCCGCAGGTCGTCCGGACGCCGGCGACGTTCGACAGGTCTTTGATGCCGGTGGGCACGCCGTGCAGCAGCGGCAGGTCGGCACCCTCGCGCACCGCGCGCTCCGCGTCCTTCGCGCCGGTCCGCGCGGCGTCCGCCGTCAGCGTGACGAAGGCGCCGACCGTGTCGTTGTGCCGGTCGATCCGGTCCAGGTAGTGCTCGACCAGCTCGACCGGCGAGATCTCACGCCGCGCGACGGCAGCGGCCTGCTCGAGCGCGCTGAGATCGTGAAGGGATGACATGCAGGTCAACGTATCCGGTGCGCGAGAATTGGACCATGCCGACCAACGACGCCCCGCCGTACGAGCTGTCACGGGATTTCGCGCGCGCCCTCGATGCGCAGAACCCGCTGCGGGCGCACCGCGAGCTGTTCGTGCGCGACGACGCGACCGTCTACCTCGACGGCAACAGCCTCGGCCGGCTGCCCCGCGCCACCGCCGACCGGCTGGCGACGGTCGTCCGCGACGAGTGGGGTCGTGACCTGATCCAGTCCTGGCCGCGCTGGCTGGAGCGCTGCACGACGGTCGCCGACCGGCTCGGCCGCGCGGTGCTGGGCGTCGACCCCGGGCAGGTCGCGCTGGCCGACTCCACCACCGTCAGCCTGTTCAAGGTGCTGAGCGCGGCGATCGGGCTGCGCCCCGGACGGCGGACCATCCTCATCGAGGCCGACTCCTTCCCGACCGACCACTACGTCGTGCAGGGCCTCGCGCGGCAGCACGGCATGCGCGTCGTGGTGGTGCAGAGCGACATCGACGGCGGCCTGAGCCCCGCCCAGGTGGAGGCGGTACTGAGCGACGACGTGGCGCTGGCCTGCTTCTGCCACGTCTCCTACCGCTCCGGTGCTCTCGCCGACATGACGGCGATCACCGCCCTGCTGCACGCGCGCGGGGCGCTCGCGGTGTGGGACCTGTGCCATTCTGCGGGCGCCGTCCGCACGCCGCTGGCCGAGTCGGACGCCGACTTCGCGGTCGGCTGCACCTACAAGTACCTCAACAGCGGCCCGGGGGCCCCGGCGTTCCTCTACGTGCGCCGCGACCTGATCAGCGAGTGCGACCAGCCGATCTGGGGCTGGTTCGGGCAGGCCGACCAGTTCGCGATGGGCCAGACGTACGAGCCGGTCGAGACGATCGAGCGATTCCTGTCGGGGACGCCGCCGATGCTCGGGGTGACGGCCGTCGAGGAAGGCGTACGGACCATCGCGGACGCCGGCATCGAGGCGCTCGAAACCGGCGGGCGGCTGCTCACAGGGTATGCGCTCAAGCTGACCGACGAGTGGCTCGCCCCGCTCGGCTGGCGCGTCGCCTCGCCCCGGCCGGCCGGACGCCGCGGTGCGCACCTGACGCTGCATCACGCGGCGGCCTGGCAGGTCAACCAGGCACTCATCGCGCGGGGCATCGTGCCGGACTTCCGCACGCCGGACCGGTTGCGGCTCGGGATGGCGCCGTTGACCACGTCGTTCGAGGACGTCTGGGCGGGCTTCGATGCCATCCGCGAGATCACTCATCAGCGCGAGTACGAGCGCTACCCCGCCGAACGGGCCCGCGTCACCTGAGCCCGGCTCGCCGGGCCTCCCCTGCCGGCCGGCGGATCGCGCTAGTAGCGCGAGCGGAAGACCTTGCGGGGGCGGCCGGACCGGCCGTCGCTGTGCTCCTCGCTGCTGACCGCACCGGCGCGCTCCAGCTCGTTGAAGACCTGGACCAGCCGGGAGCGCGTCCAACCGGTCGCCGCCTGCAGGCCGACGTCGGACGCGCTCGACGGCCCGCGCTCGACCAGCTCGTCGAGCAGCATCGCTGCGGGGCGGGACAGGCTCCGGGCCAGCTCGCGCCGCAGGTACGACGCTCGCTGGAGGTCGTCCGGGTCCACGCCCTCGAGCACGATGCGCCGGGCCGCCCGCACGAGGGCCCGCGGGTTGCCGTTCGCCGAGTCGACCGCGATGCGCAGCGCGTGGCCGCTCAGCTCGTCCTTGGTCGTACGGCGGCGCAGCAGGCTCGCCGCCTGCACGTCGGTCAGCGGGCCGAGCTCGATGACCACGTCGAAGAAGTCGGCGGCCGGTGATGCGGCGAGCGTGGCGTGGTCCTGCTGGTGGCACGTCACGACCCACGGCACCGGCACCTGCCACATCTCGTCGCGGTGCCGGCCGAAGGCGTCGAGCAGCAGCGACAGCGGTGCGTTGTCCACCAGAACGACGACGTCGGACGGCGCCTCGGCGAACCGCGCGAACCGCGCGTACGCCGACGCCCCGCCCACCACGGCCATGCCGGGCACCAGCTCTCCGAGCGACTCGTGCAGCAGATCCTCGGCCGAATCGAGGGTCGCCGCGTTGACGAAGCGCGGGTAGCAGGCGTGCTCGCGGGGCAGGCGCCGAAGCAGCTGGTGCAGGGTCGTGGTGGCGCCGGATCCCGGCTCTCCGACGAGCAGGACGTTCAGTGCGCGCCGCGCCGCGTCCTCGACGACGTCGAGCTCGGCACTGCGCTCGACCACCAGGCTGCGGTCGGCCGAGGTGGACAGCAGCGGGCGGTTGGAGAGTGCGGCCACTCACTTACTCTACTTACAGTAAGTTTTGTCAGTCAACTGGATCACAGCGTCCCGGCGGTCCGGTGACGTGGGCAGCACCACGCCGGCGGCTCAATCTCCGCCCAGCAGGCGCGCCTAGAGTGGTCGGGTGACTTTCTCCGACCTGCACGCCCTCGCCACCGAGACCTTGATAGACGCCAACGAGGCGCTGGTGACCGCGGGACGGATCGCGATCATCGTGGTCGTCGCGGTCATCGCCCGGCTGCTGATGCAGCGCGCGGTACGCCGGCTGACCCAGCGGTCGATCGACGGAAAGATGCCGGTGATGCTCAGCCCGCTGCGGGGCCGCGCCCGCAAGGTCGTCGTCGCCGCCACCGGGCTCGGCGACGAGCGTCGCCGGCAGCGGGCCGAGACCATCCGCAGCGTGCTCGGCAGCGCCATCTCGATCCTCGTCGTGACCGTCGCCTCGATCCTGGTCCTCGGCGAGCTCGGCATCAATCTCGCGCCGATCGTGGCCAGCGCGGGCATCGTCGGCGTCGCGCTGGGCTTCGGCGCGCAGAACCTGGTCAAGGACTACCTGAACGGCATCTTCATGATTCTCGAGGACCAGTACGGCGTGGGCGACGTCGTCGACATCGGCGAGGCGGTCGGCACGATCGAGGCGGTCGGGCTGCGCACGACGCGGGTCCGCGATGTCGAGGGCGTCATCTGGTACGTCCGCAACGGCGAGATCCTGCGCGTGGCCAACCACAGCCAGGGCACCGCGAGCGTCATCGTGGACATGCCGGTCGCGCACGGCACCGACCTCGACCTCGCCCAGGCGGAGATGCGCCGCGTCCTCGATGAGATGGCCGGCGCGGACGTCGAGAAAGACGCCCTCCTCTCGCCCCCCGAGGTGCTCGGCGTCCAGTCCGTGAGCGCGGTGGGCATCACCCTGCGGGCCGTGCTGACCGTGAGCCCCGACGAGCGCTACCGTGTCGCGCGAGAAGCCAAGCAGCGGATCTCCGCGGCCTTCACCACGGCAGGCATCTCCGCACCGGCGGTATCCTTCCCCGGAGCGGACAAGTAGGAGGATCGTGACCACCAGAGCACAACGCCACGGCTCGTTCTACGAACAGATCGGCGGGCACGAGACGTTCGTCCGGCTGGTACGGCGCTTCTACGAGGGAGTCGCCGCCGACGCCGAGCTCCGGCCGATGTATCCCGAGGACGACCTCGGGCCTGCGGAAGTGCGGCTGCGGATGTTCCTCGAGCAGTACTGGGGCGGCCCCGCCACCTACTCCGAGCAGCGTGGCCACCCGCGCCTGCGGATGCGGCACGTGCCGTTCAGGATCGGGCCGCACGAGCGAGACCTGTGGCTGCGTCACATGCGGGACGCCGTCGACTCCCTCGAGCTCGATCCGGAGGACGACAAGCGGCTCTGGGACTATCTCAGCATGGCCGCGCACAGCATGGTGAACACCGAGCCGATCCGCCGCTAGCACCGTTCTGGTGTGACCTGGATCGCAGATCGCACGCCGGAAGTGGCGGTCGCCACACTTAGACGTGCACACTGTCACGAGGCCGTCACGGTTGCGCCCCAGCCGGGTGACACCAGCGCCGCTCCTGACCAACCTCGGTCACTATTGAACGCGTATGAATCCGCCCGAAGCAGTGCCCCAGGCCGAGGGTAGCTCCCTCGAACCACCGCCCCCCATCCATCGGGTCGCGTGGTGGATGCTCGTGTGCCTGTTGCCGGTCGTCACGGTGCTGCTGTTCCTCCCGTGGTCGGCCGAGCAGGTCGGGCCCTCGGTGGACGTGCGCTCCGAGCTGGTGTGGTCGAGCGTGGCCAGCGTCGTGCTCGGGGCGCTGGCCCTGGCGTTCCCGCACCGGTGGATGTCGTTCCTTGCCTTCCTGCCCACGATCGGTGCGCTCACCGACATCGGGACCGTGCTGTGGCCCGAGAACGGCGGCTATCCGGTCGTGGTGAAGATCGTCGTGCTCGTGCTCTCGGCGGTCGGTGTCGCCTGGGTGCTCTCCGCCCTCGGGTACCCCGCCCGCGAGCAGCAGACCCGGTGGATCGTCGCGCCGGTCGCCGCGGCGCTCATCATCGCCACGCTGTGGCTGCCGTGGGTCGTCGTCTCGGGCATCGGCCAGGAGTCCGGCCAGATGGCCGCCTTCGACCTGTTCCTCAAGTCGGCGGCGACCGGTGCCAGCGGCGTCACCCTCACCCGCCTGGCCATCCTGGTCATCATGGTCGCGGGCATCGCCGGCTCGGTGCTGCCGCTGACCAGCCGCAAGTCGACCGCCACCCGGCTCGCGATGAGCATCACGCTCGGGGCGGCCGTGGGCCTGGTGCTGCTGTGCCTGTGGCTGTCGATCCGCGGGGACGCCGTCCGACCCTCGGACTACGCCAGCGGGCTGCGGGTGGCGCTGGCCGGCTTCGTGCTGATCACGCTCGTGTGGAACTCTCGCCTCAAGGCTGCGGAGAACCGCAGCGGTGGCGAGCAATACCCGCGGCGGATCGACGACAGCGGCTACATCCCGGTGATCATGACCGGCCCGTCGGACCGGTCGGCGAGCACTCCCCAGTTCGTGGCCCCCGAGCCGTCCAGCTCCTCGGGCGACCAATGGCGCACGAGCGCCTGAGCGGCGGGTCGCGCTAGGAGAGCCCGAGCAGGTCGATCGTGGCCGGCCGGCGGAAGGCCGCACCGAGCCGGGTGGCCGCGACCACCCATGCGCCGTGGGTGGCGACCCGGATGGTGTCGTTCGTGGTGGAGGGCTCGGTCAGGAAGCCGAGCCGGCTCATCGCCACCAGCATCCGCATCGGTATCTCGACCGGATCGGCGCTGTCGCGATCGACCATCGCGATGGTCTGCGAGAGCATCGAGTCACCGGCCGCCGCGACCTGGGTGTCGTCGAGCGCGCGCAGCTGCGAGCCCGCCAGGTCGAGGGTCTGCAGGATCTCCCCGGTGGGCAGGTCCTCGCGGTGCGTCCACCCGGACGCCGGCGGTAGCGAGGCGCGCCAGGCGGCGTCCATCGAGGACGGCAGCGGCACCTGGTCGGCCGAGGACACCGACCGCTCGACGGCGTCGGCGAGCGCCTTGCCGGACACGGTCACATCGGCGACGCCCTCGAGGGTCGCGTTGATGTCGCGGCGGACGAGCACGCCGACGACCAGCGCCCACGCCGTCACCCGGTCGCGCTCACCCTTGAGCCGCACCAGGCCGTCGGGCGCGAGCCGGGCGACGCGGGACGTCAGCGTGAGCAGGTCGGTGCGGGCCGCGGCGGACGCCGGTCGCAACGCCGTCATTCGCGGCCGCCGGGCGGCTCGAACGACAGCAGATACTCGCGCTCGGCGGTGGTGAACCGGCGCGGGCGGCCGGTGCCGAAGTTGATCGGCGCGAGCTTCGTCGTTGCGGTGGCCGCCAGCTCCGGCTCGTCACCCGAGCCGTTCCACAGCTCGTACGCGGTGATGTAGTACGCCGCGCGCACGTCCTCCACCCACAGCCGCACGCGCAGCGGCCGGGTGGAGAACGGCACCTGACGCCGGTAGCGGATCTGGTGCTCGACGACCACGATGCCGGTCCCGAGCATCTCCGCGCCGGTGCGCTCCCCCGGCCGCGACTCGAAGGCGTTGACGCGGGCCTGCTCGAGGTACGTCACGAACGTCGCGTTGTTGACGTGCCCGTAGGCGTCCATGTCGCCCCAGCGCAGCGGCACCTCGGTCTCGAAGACCACCGGTCAGTCCTCCTGGGCCGTGAACGACTCGATCCAGGAACGCTCGGCGTCGCTCCACGGGCTCGGCCGGCCGGACTCGTAGTCGAAGTTGACCAGGACGCAGGTGACGGTGCAGGCCGGGGAGGTGTCCTCCTCGCCCCACAGCTCCTCGCGGATGCGGGCGGAGGTGCGTCCCACCGACAGGGTCGCGCACTTCATCACCATGCGCTTGCCGGGCTCGCCCTGGGTGAGCACCTGGCGGTGGTAGTCGATCTCCTGGCGGGCCAGGATGAGCCCGGAGCTCGGCACGTTGGCCTCGCGTCCGGGCAGGTGCTCGAACCACTCGATGCGCGCGTCCTCGGCGTAGGTGGCGAACTTGCCGTTGTTGATGTGTCCCTGCCGGTCGGCGTCCGACCAGCGCAGCTGCACCTGGTAGTCGTAGGTCTGTGCCATCGCGCTATCCCCGGGTCAGCTTGCGGTAGGTGGCGCGGTGCGGACGGGCCGCCTCCGGCCCGAGGCGCTCGACCTTGTTCTTCTCGTAGGCATCGAAGTTGCCCTCGAACCAGAACCACTGCGAGTCGCCCTCGTAGGCGAGGATGTGGGTCGCGATGCGGTCCAGGAACCAGCGATCGTGGGAGGTGACGACGACGCAGCCGGGGAAGTCCAGCAGCGCGTTCTCCAGGCTCGACAGCGTCTCGACGTCGAGGTCGTTCGTGGGCTCGTCGAGCAGGATCAGGTTGCCGCCCTGCTTGAGGGTGAGCGCGAGATTGAGCCGGTTGCGCTCACCGCCGGACAGCACGCCCGACGGCTTCTGCTGGTCGGGGCCCTTGAAGCCGAACGCCGAGATGTACGCGCGGGACGGCATCTCGACGTGGCCGACCTGGATGTGGTCCAGCCCGTCGGAGACGACCTCCCACACGTTCTTCTTCGGGTCGAGCCCGGCGCGGGACTGGTCGACGTACGACAGCCGCACGGTCTCTCCGAGCTTGATGGTGCCGGAGTCCGGCTGCTCGTCGCCCACGATCATCTTGAACAGCGTCGTCTTGCCCGCGCCGTTGGGGCCGATGACGCCGACGATGCCGTTGCGCGGCAGCGAGAACGACAGGTCGTCGATCAGGACGCGCTCGTCGAAGCCCTTGGTCAGGTGGTCGGCCTCGACGACGACCGCGCCGAGGCGCGGGCCCGGCGGAATCTGGATCTCCTCGAAGTCCAGCTTGCGGGTCTTCTCCGCCTCGGCGGCCATCTCCTCGTAGCGGGCGAGACGCGCCTTGCTCTTGGCCTGCCGGCCCTTGGCGTTCGAGCGCACCCACTCGAGCTCCTCGGCGAGCCGCTTCTGGCGCTTGGCGTCCTTCTGGCCCTCGACCTTGAGGCGGGACTGCTTCTTCTCAAGGTAGGTGGAGTAGTTGCCCTCGTAGGCCAGGGCGCGCCCGCGGTCGAGCTCGAGGATCCACTGGGCGACGTTGTCCAGGAAGTACCGGTCGTGGGTGACCGCGACGACGGTGCCGGCGTACTTCTCGAGGTGCTGCTCCAGCCAGTTCACGGACTCGGCGTCCAGGTGGTTGGTGGGCTCGTCGAGCAGCAGCAGGTCCGGCGCCTCCAGCAGCAGCTTGCACAGCGCGACGCGGCGCTTCTCACCACCGGAGAGGTTGCTGATGTCGGCGTCCCCGGGCGGGCAGCGCAGCGCGTCCATGGCCTGCTCGATGGTCGAGTCGAGCTCCCAGCCGCCGCCGTGCTCGATCTTCTCCATCAGCTTGCCCTGCTCGGTCAGCAGCGTGTCGAAGTCGGCGTCCGGCTCGCCCATGGCGGCCGAGACCTCCTCGAACTTCGTCAGGGTGTCGCGCATGTCCTTCACGGCGAGGTCGATGTTCTCGCGCACCGTGAGGTTCTCGTCGAGGTGCGGCTCCTGCGCGAGCATGCCCACGCTGTAGCCGGGCGAGAGGATGGCGTCGCCGTTGGAGGGCTTGTCGACGCCCGCCATGATCTTCAGCACCGAAGACTTGCCGGCGCCGTTGGGGCCGACGACGCCGATCTTCGCGCCGGGCAGGAAGGCCAGCGTCACGTCGTCAAGGATCACCTTGTCGCCGTGCGCCTTGCGCGCCTTGCGCATCGAGTAGATGTACTGAGCCACGTGGGTGCCTCTTTCGTTGCAGTGTCGGTGGTGCATGCGTCAGGTCCCGATTGTCCCGCAACACCGTACGGCGGGGTGACGCGCGGTCACGATTCCGAGCCCAGCGGCGTAGCGCCGCTGGGCCAGGAGAACGGGCGGCCGCTAGCCCAGGATGAGCAGCAGCGCGACGACGACGATCACGAGGACCAGCACGCCGATCGCGATGTACAGGTTGCGCTTGGCGTCCGGGTTGACCGGCGGCAGGTCGCTGGGCTGGATCTGCGCCGCCGACGGGGTGGCGGCGCCCATCACCTCGGACGAGCGCGGGTCGTGGTCCTCCGGGAGGACGACCTCCGGCTGCGGGCGCGCGCGCTCGTTGCCGAGCGCGCCGCGGTCGGCGGCCGACGCGTCGTCGTCGTCCCCGTTGGCGAAGGCGCGGAACTGCTCCGTGCTGCCGAGCTCGTCCGAGGGCAGCTCGGCGCCCGCTGGGCGCAGCGAGCCGCCGGCGTTGGTCTTGTCGTGGGGCTGCTCGGGCGAGCTCATTCGTCCTCCGTCGTCGATGGCCGGGTCGCGCCTAACCCTACTCGGCGCCGCGATCGGTGCGCTGGGGATCGGCGCCAAGGCTCCCCCGGCGGGGCGGGGACGAGCCCGTACGCTGAGAGCCGACGCGCAGGAGCCCTCCGCGCCCGCCGCCACACGAACCCTCCCTCGGAGCAAGCGACCCCTTGATGAGTCCCCGCGCCCCCTCCGCCGCCACCTGGCGTGCGCTCGTGCCGGTCGCGACGATCATCAGCAACGTACTGTCCTACGTGCTGTTCCTCGCGGCGGCGCGGCTGCTGGATCGGGCCACGTACGGCGAGACGCTGTCGCTGCTCAACCTCGTGGTGATCGCGACCATCCCGAGCTTCGCGATGCAGACCGTGGTCGCGCGGCGCGCGGCCACCGACAGCGTCGGGCCGCGGCTGCTGCGGGTGTCGGCCGCCATCGGCGTGGGCGGGGCCGCCGTCATCGTGCTGGGCGCTCCCCTGGCGGTCGAGTTCCTGCATCTGCCCGGCTACCTGGGCGTCCTCGGCGGCGCCCTGTGCGTCCCTCCGCTGGTGATGCTGGGCGTCGCCCAGGGCGTCGCGCAGGGCCGCCGGCAGTGGCGGGCGTTGTGCAGCGCGGTGCTGCTGATGGGCCTCGGACGGGTCGCCGGCGGCGTCGTGGGGCTGATCGTCTCGCCGACGTCGTCCGCGGCGCTGCTGGGCAGCGCGGCCGGCCTGGTGATCGCGGCCGCCATGACCGTGCGCCCGGCGCTGCGCTCGCTGCACGCCTCGCCGGTCGACCAGGGGCAGACGGTCCGCGGGCTGCTGTGGGAGACGGCGCACGCCGCGCACGCCCACGGCGTGTTCCTGGTGCTCTCCAGCCTCGACCTGACGATCGCGCGCAACCTGCTGACCGCTGACCAGGCCGGCTGGTACGCCGCCGGGAACGTGGTCTTCCGGGCGGCGCTGTGGCTGCCGCAACCGGTCGCCACGCTGCTGTTCCCGGCGCTGTCGGACCACCTGCGGCACCGCATCGCCGCCCGTCACGGGCTGCTCGCGGTAGGCGGTCTGGTCGCGGGAACCATCGGTGGCTGCGCAGTCTTCGGAGGGCTGATCGCCACGATCGTCGGCGGGAGCAAGTTCCCCGACCTCGGGCCGGCCCTCTGGCTCTTCGCGGTGGCCGGCGGGGCGCTCGCGCTCACCCAGTTCTGCATCTACGCCGGGCTCGCCGTGCTGCGCCGCGGCCGGCTGGCGCTCGTGTGGGCGTGCATCGCGGCGGAGGTGGTGGCGGCGTACGTGCTGGACCTGACCACCACACCGCACCGGTTGATCGTCACGGTCTCGGTGATCGTCGCCAGCACCGCGGTCGTCGGGATGGCGATCACGCTGACGACCCGGCCGGCTCCTCGTGAGCCCGGCCGGGCCGCCGTCGTCGGTCAGATCGGGCCGAGGACGATCGAGCCGTTGTGACCGCCGAAGGCGAAGCTGTTGCTCAGCGCCGGGGCGGGCTCCCAGTCACGCCACTCGAGCACGATGTCGGCCTCGATCTTCGGGTCCACCTCGGTGGTGCCCATCGTCGGCGGGATCTTCTTGTGCAGGTACGACAGGGCGAGCGCCACCCCCTCGATGGCACCGGCCGCGCCGAGCGAGTGACCGGTGACGCCCTTGATCGACGTCATGGCGGGACCGGGCGCGGTACCGAACATGCGCGCGACCGCGGCGCTCTCCGCGGCGTCGTTCAGCGGCGTGGAGGTGCCGTGCGCGTTCACCTGGGTAATCGCCGACGGGTCCACCCCGGCGTCCTCGAGCGCCAGGCGCATGCAGTTGAACGCGCCGTCGCCGCCGGGGTCCGGGGCCGTGATGTGGTGCGCGTCCGCGGTGGACCCGCTGCCGAGCACCTCGGCGTAGATCGTGGCGTCGCGCGCCTTCGCGGCCTCGTACTCCTCGAGGACGAGGATGCCGGCAGCCTCAGCGCTGCAGAAGCCGTCGCGCGCGACGTCGAACGGCCGCGAGATGCCGGTCGGGCTGGTCGCCTTCATGTTGTTGAAGCCGCCGCGCATCACGCCGGTCTGGCAGGACTCCGACCCGCCGGCCAGGACGACGTCACAGCGTCCGGAGGCGACGAGCTTCGCACCCGCGGCGATCGAGTGGGTGCCGGAGGCGCACGCGGTCGCGATCGTCTCGACCGGTCCCCGCAGGCCGAGGCGCATCGAGACCGCGGCGGCGCCGGCGTTCGGCATCACCATCGGCACCGTCAGCGGCGAGACGCCCTTCTCGCCCTTGGTGGTGAGGACCTGGGCGTTGTTCTCCCAGGCGTACGCGCCGCCGATGCCGGTACCCATCACGACGCCGCGGCGCCACTCGTCGTACCGCGCCAACCCTTCGTCGCCGAACGCGTGCTCGATCGCCATCTTGCCGGCTGCGTAGGCCAGCTGGGCGAACCGATCCAGGCGGCGGGCCTCGGCGTACTTCAGTCCGTAGGCCTGCGGATCGAAGTCGTCGATGGTGCGCTCGACCGCCGGCTCGGCGGGCTTGCCCAGGCCCTCCCAGAAGGCCTCCACGCCCGTGCCGCACGGTGCGAGCACCCCGAGCCCGGTGATGACGACGCGGCGTCCGTCGCGTGACTCCATCATGCCGACTGCCCCGCCTTGCTCAGCACGAGCTTCTCGAGGTCGCCGTACGTCGAGACCTCCGCGAGCTCCTCGTCGCTGATGTCGATGTTGTAGCGCCCCTCCAGCTCGATCGACATCTCGATCGCGGTCAGCGAGTCGACGCCGAGGTCCTCGGTCAGCAGCGCGTACTCGGTCAGCTTCTCGGGGTCGAGCTGCAGATACTCCCCGACGTCCGTGCGGACCTGGTCTGCGGTGATGCTCATCGGCTGCTCCTTGGGCTCGGATGGGTCAGTTGTCGGCCGAACCAGGCGAGGTCCGTGCGCGGCGCGCGGCGGACTTGCGCTGGGACATCTTCTCGTCACGCTGCCGCTTGGCCGCGCCCAGGGTCTCCCCCCGCACCGCGGCGACGAAGAAGATCAGCACGCCGAGGATCGGCACGACGGTCCACAGCAGCCAGCCGGGCTCACCGGTGATCAACGCGATCACGGCGAGGACGACCAGCAGCGCGACCAGACCGGCGGCCGCGGCGAACGCTGCATTACGTGACATGACCTCATCCTAGTGGTGGCCCCTACAATGATCCGGCGGCGCCAGCGCCGTACGCGCCCGTAGCTCAGCGGATAGAGCAACCGCCTTCTAAGCGGCAGGTCGCAGGTTCGATCCCTGCCGGGCGCGCGGTACCGGAGCGGCGCCGCGGGTCAGCCGGCCACCACGAGGACGACGCCGCCCGCGGCGAGCGCGAGGCCGACCAGCTGGGCGCGCACGGTGCGCTCGCCGAGCGTGGCCGCCGCGAGCAGCACGGTGATCGCCGGGTAGAGCGAGGTGAGCACGGAGGCGACGACCAGCAGCCCGCTCCGGCTCGCGACGAGAAAGCTCGCCACGGCGAGCGCGCCCAGCACGCCGGCGCCGACCGCCGCCACGATCGAGCGGCCCGCCGGCCGCCCGCTCCCCCGCCGGCGCAGGATCAACGATGTCGCGACCGCGATGACCGCCAGGGCCGAGAGCTGTGCCCAGGCCGCGGGCCATAGCCCCGCGTCGTCCGGCGCGCGATCGAGCGCCACGAAGCTGATCGCGAACCCTACGCCGGCCAGCAGCCCGTCGACGGCTCCGTCGGCCAGCCGGGCGGTCGCTCCGGGCTGCGCCGGGGTCGCGGAGATGAGCCAGATCGCCGGCAGGATCAGCACGACGCCGATCAGCACGAGCCACGACGGACGTTCGCCGAGAGCGAGCCCGACGACGACCGGCACCAGGGCCGCGGTCGCCGCCGACAGGGGCGCGACGACGTTCATCTGGCCCGCACCCAGCCCCCGGTACAGCAGGACCGTGCCGGTGCTGGTGCCCAGTCCCGCGACCAGGCCCCACATCACCGCGCCACCCCCGGAGGATCCGCCGGCGAGCCCGACGACGACCCAGGTGGACGCGGTCATGGTCAGCTGCACGACGAGCGCGATCCGCGCGTAGTGCACGGCCCGGCTCGCCACTCCGGACAGGAAGTCACTGATGCCGTACGCGACGGCGGCGAGCAGGCTCAGCAGGACGGTGATCACGATGAGCCATTATCGCGCGGCCGGCCACGAGGGATCGCGGGGCGTAGCACAGCGAATCGGTCCCAGGTATGCGAAATTACCGTGATGTAACGATCTGCCGAATCTTTGGTCATCGGTCGAAATGACGCCCACCGCGCGAAGCGATGTCTCTAGCCTCGGGGTAACGGAGAGTCAAGCACACCGGCTCCACCGGGAAGCGTTCGTCCGATCGGGCGTGCGTTTTCACCGAACCCAAAAGGAGAACACAATGCTTGGGACCATCATCGGCATCATCATCGTCGGCCTCATCGCCGGTTTCATCGCGCGCGCCCTGGTGCCCGGCGATGACTCGATGAGCATCGGCGCCACGCTGCTGCTCGGGATCGTCGGCTCGTTCATCGGCGGCTTCCTCGGCTACCTGATCTTCCACAAGGACGCCGACGAGGGCTTCCTGCAGCCCTCGAGCTGGATCGGCTCGATCATCGGCGCGATCATCGCGCTGCTGATCTGGCGCGCGGTGAAGGGTCGCCGCGCGGTCCGATAGCCACCGGTCACCGACGAGGGCCCGGCACCGTGAGGTGCCGGGCCCTCGTGCTGTCCGGCGAGTGCCGGGCCTTCGTACCGTCCGGCGAGTGGAAGTCAGCCCGCTCGCGAGACCCGCTCACCCGACGCCCCCGCTTGGGGAGCGACGTACCCCACGGTCGTCGAGCGAGGGCGAGGAACGAGCCCGACGTCGAGACGCCGCAAGCCGACAGCCGACAGCCGACAGCCGGCCGCACCATGCCGCCGCGCCCGGCAGCTCACCACGTCTCGACGTCGCTACGCCTACCGGCTCCGCTCGCTCGACGACCGTGCAGCACCGCCGCACCACTCGGGACCGTGATAGCCCTCGGTCAGGCGGGGCCGCTACTTGCCGTTCGGAACACCGTCGCCTACTTGCCGTTCGGCAGACCGCCGACCATCTCGCGCAGCGCCTGCCGCTGCAGCGCCGTACGCCGCGCCGCGGGGCTCAGCCCCGGGCTCGGCTGTGCCGGCTCGACCAGCGCGCTCGGATCGGGCAGCACGACCGCGGCGACCTGGATCTTCAGGTGGGTAGCCGTGCTCACCGACACCCAGAGGGCGTCGACGGCGTCCAGCGGCACCGTGGCGGACGCCGTCGCGGCGAACGCGATCGGCTGCCCGTTGGCGGTCGCCTCCTTGGGCAGCACGGTGTAGGAGCAGACGGTGACGTCACCGGGCAGGTCGGCGCTCGCGTGCACCGACACGGCGCCGCTGTAGTCGGCGGCGCCGACGGTGAACCCGCAGCAGGCCGCGGCCGGTTGCGCGAACTTCTCGCTGTTGATCAGCGGCCGCAGGCTCACCGGCACCCGGGTGCCGGGCGCGACGCGCCCACTGTCGTCGAAGGATCCCACCGGGAACGCCGCGCGCTGGTCGGCGCTCATCGCGGCGCTGTCGAAGACGGTCGCCGAGGCCGGCGGGATGGGGACGAGCAGGTTCGACATGGCGGAGGTGTGCACCTGGACCGGGATCGCCTGGCCCAGCCCGAGGTCTGCGCCCAGCAGCAGGGCACCACCGGCCGCGCCGATGGCGCCCGCCGGCAGATTGCGGACGTCGGGCAACTGGGGGCGGTCGGCGCTGGGAACGGGGCCGCCGAGCTGCAGCTGCGGGGAGATCAGGTCGACCTCGCCACCGGCCGGACCCGACTTGGATCGCGTGTTCTCGATGCGCAGGCTCGGCGCGCTTCCGTCGCTCTGCAGCGCGGTCTGCGCGTCACCGGCGGTGTTCTTCGCGCCGGTGCGCATCGTGTCGCCGGCCTTCGCCTCCGCGGTCCCGCTCAGCGCCGGCAGCGCCACGGCCCCCGCACCCAGGCCGACGGCGGTCGCGAGACGCCGCACGGCTCGACGGCGGTCTATCGGCTGATCGTCGACAGGCTCGTCACGGGGGGCAGTCACGACCGTGCTCTCCAATGCTGGTCCGCGGTCCAAACGGCCAGTCTAGGACCGCCCCAGCCGGGTCGCTACCGGCGACGGCGAGCCGTGCCGAAGATGTTACGTGCCACGGCCGCCGCCGCGGTCCGCATGAACTGCTTGACGGCACCGTTGTCGAGGAACTGCTCGAGCGCGGTCTTCTCGGGCTTCGTCGAGCGCCGGCGCGCCGGCGGCGAGGCTCCCTCGTCCGCGCGGCGCGGGCGCTCCTGGTCGCCGCGGCGCGGGGCTTCCTCGGCCGCTCCTTGGGTGCGCGTGGCCAGCCGCTCGTACGCCGAGTCCCGGTCCACCTCCGCGCCGTACTCGGCCATCAGCGGCGAGGCGGCCACCAGCTGCGCGAAAAGGTCGGGCGCGCACGGCGACATCGATGAGCGGGGCGCGGGAAGGCGGGTCCACGCCACCGGGGTGGGTGCGCCCCGCTCGCTCATCACGGTCACCACTGCCTCCCCGATGCCGAGCTGGGTGAGCGCCTGCTCGAGGTCGTAGTCGGCGGTCCGGGGGTAGGTCTTCACGGTCTTGGCCAGGGCCGCGGCGTCGTCGGGCGTGAAGGCCCGCAGGGCGTGCTGCACGCGGTTGCCGAGCTGCGCCAGCACGTCGTCCGGCACGTCGGTGGGCTGCTGGGTCACGAAGAACACGCCGACACCCTTGCTGCGGATGAGCCGTACCGTCTGGGTGACCTGCTGCAGGAACGCCTTGGAGGCGCCGGTGAACAGCAGGTGCGCCTCGTCGAAGAAGAAGACGAGCTTGGGCTTGTCGGCGTCCCCGATCTCGGGCAGGTCGTGGTAGAGGTCGGCCAGCAACCACATCAGGAACGTCGAGAACAGCTCGGGGCGGTCCTGCACCTTCACGAGCTCGACGAGGTTGACGACGCCCTGCGTGCCGCGGGTCTGCAGCAGGTCGTGCGTGTCGAACTCGGGCTCGCCGAAGAACGCGCCCGCGCCACTGGTCTCCAGCGCGGAGATCTCGCGCAGGATCACCCCGGCGGTGGCCTTGGACACGCCGCCGATCCCCTCGAGCTGGCTCTTTCCCTCGGCGCTGGTCAGATAGGCGATCACCGATCGCAGGTCCTTCAGGTCCAGCAGCGGCAGCCCGTTGGCATCGGCCCAGGCGAACATCAGCTGCAGCGAGGACTCCTGCGTGTCGTTGAGCCCCAGCACCTTCGACAGCAGCAGCGGCCCGAAGCTGGTCACCGTGGCGCGCAGCGGCGTCCCCTGCGTCTTGTCGCCGCCCAGGGAGAAGAACTCGACCGGGTAGCCGGTGGACGTCCACTGGTCGCGCACTTGTGCGCTGCGCGCCGCGATCTTGTCGTTGACCGTGCCGGGCTGCGCCATGCCCGACAGGTCGGACTTGATGTCGGCGGCGAACACCGGGACGCCGGCGTCGCTGAGCTGCTCGGCGATCAGCTGCAGGGTGCGGGTCTTGCCGGTGCCGGTCGCGCCGGCGATCAGCCCATGCCGGTTCATCATGGACAGCGGGATGCGCACCTGCGCGTCGCCGTACACCTCGCCGTCGAGGACGACCGCGCCGAGCCGCAACGCCGCCCCGTCGGTCGCGTAGCCGGCGGCGATCGTGCCGGCCTCGGCCGCCTTCGGTCCGGCGGCCGGCTGCTGACCCGGTGCGGGCTGCGGGTCCGGTGCGGCGCTCTTCTCGGACGGCGGAACTGGCTCGCTCATGCGGATCCCCTCGGCTCAAGGACGGCACCGCCGTACGGCGCCGCGCCAACGCCTGCCACCCTATCGGCCCCCTGGCGTGCGCGGCCCGTGCTCGGCGTCCCTCCCGGGGCGGGCCGGAGCGCTCCCCCTAGGCTGAGCAGCATGACCGACTCCACCAATCCCGACCTGCTGGTGTGGATCGATTGCGAGATGACCGGCCTCCGGCTGGACACCGACGCCCTCATCGAGGTCGCCGCGATCGTCACCGACGGCGAGCTGAACGTGCTCGATGAGGGCATCGACATCGTCATCCACGCGCCCGAGGAGAAGCTCGCGGACATGGTCCCGGTGGTCGTCGCGATGCACGAGGCGAGCGGCCTCACCGACGAGGTACGCCGGTCGGCCGTCACGCTCGAGCAGGCCGAGCAGCAGGTCCTCGACTACCTCGGGCGGCACATCACGACGCCGGGCACCGTGCCGCTCTGCGGCAACTCGATCGCGGTCGATCGCGGGTTCATCGCGCGGGACATGCCGCGCGTCGATGCGCTGCTGCACTACCGGATGATCGATGTCTCGTCGATCAAGGAGCTCACCCGCCGGTGGTACCCGCGGGTCTACTTCAACAAGCCGGACAAGGGCCTCGCCCACCGCGCGCTCGCCGACATCCTCGAGTCGGTCACCGAGCTGCGGTACTACCGCGCCGCGGTGTTCGTCCCCGAGCCGGGACCGGGCAGCGACGACGCGAAGGCCATCGCGGCGTCGGTCGAGCACGCCGCCATCCCGCCGCGGGACTGAGTCAGGCGCCGACACCGACCCGCGGTCGCGGACACCGACGCGGTCCGTTATGCTTGGTCGTCGCCGTTGGCGGCGGATGGTGGGTATAGCTCAGCTGGTAGAGCGCTGCGTTGTGGTCGCAGATGTCGCGGGTTCGAGTCCCGTTACTCACCCAGATGCATCGCCCCGGACCGTTCGGTCCGGGGCGATGCTCTTTTCGAGGAGATCGCCTTCACGGGCCTAGCCTGGACACATGACCGCACGCATCGACGCCGTCCGCGGCGACATCACCCAGTCCGACTGCGACGCGATCGTCAACGCCGCCAATTCCGGTCTGATGGGCGGGGGCGGGGTCGACGGCGCCATTCACCGCGCGGCCGGCCCCGAGCTGCTGCAGCATTGCCGGGACCTGAAGGCGCACTATCCCTGCGGCTTCCCGGTCGGGGCGGCCGCCGCGATTCCGGGATGTGCCCTGAAGGCACGCTGGGTCATCCAGACCGTCGGCCCGAACCGGCATCGCGGGGAGACCGACCCGGCCGACCTCGCGGCCTGCTTCGCCAACTCGTTGGACGAGGCGGTCCGCGTCGGCGCCCGCAGCGTCGCCTTCCCGGCGATCAGCGCGGGGGTCTTTGGGTGGGACGGCGACGAGGTCGCCCGGATCGCGGTGGACGCGGTGCGGCGTTCGCCCGTCCTCGGCCGGCTCGACCTCGTGCAGTTCGTGCTGTTCTCCGACGAGCTGCTGGCGAAGTTCCAGCGGGCGCTCTCGACCCGGTAGCAGCCGCCTCACGCGGCTACTTGAGCGCGCTGCCCTGCTGCCAGGTCGCCCAGTCGATGGTCCAGTCGTAGATGTCGCCGTCCGCCTGGGTCAGCGGCACCGGCGTTCCGGTGATCTCGACCGGGTCGCCGATCTGCGACCACTGCAGGAACCACTTCGCGTCGTCCGGGCTCGCGTTCAGGCACCCGTGGCTGACGTTGCGTACCCCCTGGTCGGCGAGCGACCACGGCGCGGCATGCACGAACTCCCCGTTGTTCGAGATGCGGGTGGCCCACGCGACCTCGGTCTGATAGCCGCCGGCGTCGAGGGCGAGGCCGTAGGTCGTCGAGTCCATCGTCATCTTCTGCTGCTTGTCGATGACGACGTGGATGCCGCTGTGCGTGTAGCGGCCGACCTCCTCCTTGCCTGCCGCGACGGGGATCGACTTGACCAGCTGCCCGTTCTCGAAGCAGTACAGCTGGTGCTCCGCGGTGTTGCAGCGGGAGACGTGCGCCGCGCCGACCTTGAACTTGATCGAGCGGTCGGTCTTGCCCCAAGCACCCTTTCCGGCGTCCACGCCGAAGATCTTGACGTCGACCTGCACCGTGCTGCCCGCCTGCCAGTAGCCCTGCGGACGCCAGTGCACCTCCTTGTCGCCGAACCAGCACCACGAGCCGGTCTGCGCCGGCGTGGCGGTGACCTTCAGGTGCTCCTCGATCGCCTTGCGATCGCTGACCGCGTGGTCGAAGTACACCCGGATGGGCATCGCCACGCCGACGGTGGTGCCGTCCAGGGGTCCGATGCCGGGGTAGATCCGTGCCGTGGGCGCGACCGTGCTGAACTTCGAGGTCACCTGCGTGGCCGAGTTGTCCGCGTTCGTGGCGGTCGCGAGCACCGTGTACTTGGCGTCGTAGGCCAGCGGCTCGCTCGCCGTCCACGTCGCGGTCGCCGGGTCGATCTTGCCCTCGATCTTCGCGCCGTCCGCGGTGGAGACGGTGACGACGTCCAGCGTGCCGCCGGCCGCCGTCACGGTCAGCGGCACGGTCGGCGGCTGGTCCGCCGCGCCGTCGGGAACCGACACCGAGATGGTGGCGTCGGGCAGCTTGGGCTTGGTGGGCGTGGGCGAGGTCGACGCGCTCGGCCTGCCGGAGCCGCCGGCCGCGCCGGTGGTGCAGGCCGCCAGCGCGACGGCCGATCCCAGGCCCAATCCGGCGAGCAGCGATCTACGGGTCATCGGGCGCGCGGTCCACGGCGTGCTCATCTGGTGCTTTCGACTCGCTCTCGATACGGCTTCACGGTGCCACTCCACTGTCGCACCGAGAGCGTCAAGGTGCGGTACGCCGGGCCGTGGGGCGCACACATCGAGGCTCAGCCGTAACAACGGCGAAAGCGGGCTTCGGCGGCCGAAGCGGGGAATGTTTCCCGCTCTGACCGCCGAAGCCCGCTTCCGGGTGATCCGGCGAGCGCCTACCGCAGGATTCCGTCGCCCACCTTGTGGCCCCACCACTTGCCGAGGCCCCAGGTGTCGCCGGCCAGCGTCAGCGCGAGGACGATGAGGCCGGCCGCCTCGATCCAGTGCGAGTCGACGAGCGGGTTCGTGAAGCCTTCACCGGCGCGCCCGATCGGGAACTCGGCCAGGTACATCATCGCCAGCAGGACGGTGCCCGAGATCGCCGCGATCTTCATGCCCACGCCGAGCAGGACGGCGACACCGATGCCGAGCAGGCCGGCCATGAACAGCCAGTCGGCGATCGAGCCGGCAAAGCCGCCGAAGAAGCCGCCGAAGGGGCCGTTGACGACGGTCGGGTTCTTGGTCAGGAAGCCGGTCGTCGGCGACCCGCCGTCCAGCCAGCCGGCGCCCGACGGCGTCGCGTAGCCGAGCCCGAACAGCTTGTCGATGAAGGGCCACAGGAACGTGGCGCCGAGGATGAGTCGCAGGGCCGCCAAGCCCTTGCGCGCGGCGGGGCTGCGGACGACGTCCACCTGGTAGGTGACGGGTGCGGCGGCGGTGACGATGGGGTGATCGGTGTGTGTGACCGTTGGCGAACCGCTGTTACGTGCGGCGTGCCGAATGCCAGCCATGGTGACCCCTCCTTGGGGGCGGTGGCCGGCACCGGTTGCGCCGGCCCTCACCTCGATATTCCCACCACAACTAACACCCACCAAACAATTCGGCCATCTCATTATGTGAGATACGAGACAGTGAGGTGGACGCGAAAGCGGGGTCCGTCGGCCGCGGCGGGAAAACTTCCCCGCTCTAACCGTCGAACCCCGCTTATCGTGCGGTGCGCCGCCAGGGACTCGAACCCCGAACCCGCTGATTAAGAGTCAGCTGCTCTGCCAGTTGAGCTAGCGGCGCGCGCTCATTCTCATGAGCAACAGCGACAAACGATACCAGGCACCCCATACCTGCGAAAGCGCGGGTGGCGGCCGAGGAGTGTGACGCCTGTTGCATCGTGCGGCGTGCGCGCCCGCCGCCGGGGGCGGTGCTCGGCCGCGTCGGCATGAGACAGGATGGAGGCATGACCGCGCCGGAACAGAGCCTGCCCCGTCCCCCTCGCCTGAGCGCCCGCGAGCTCATCGAGCTCACGCTGGACGACGGGTCGTTCGTCTCCTGGGACGTCCCGCTGCGCTATCCGCAGGACGCCGCGCCGGGGGCGTCGGAGGAGTACGTCGAGCAGCTCATCGCGGCCGCCGCCAAGGCCGGCACCGACGAGTCGGTCATCACCGGCGAGGGGCTGCTGTCGGGACGCCGGATCGCGATCATCGCCAGCGAATTCCGGTTCCTGGCCGGCTCGATCGGCAAGAACGCCGCCGACCGGATCGTCGCCGCGGTAAACCGGGCAACCGCGCAGGGCCTGCCGCTGGTCGCCGCGCCCAGCTCGGGCGGCACCCGGATGCAGGAGGGCACCCCGGCGTTCCTGCAGATGATCGACATCTCGAAGGCGGTCACGGCGCACAAGGCCGCCGGGCTGTCCTACCTCGTGTACCTGCGCAACCCCACGACCGGCGGAGTCATGGCGTCGTGGGGATCGCTGGGCCAGGTCACCGCGGCTGAGCCGAAGGCGATGCTGGGCTTCCTCGGGCCGCGGGTGTTCGAGGCCATCTACGACAAGAAGTTCCCGGACGGCGTGCAGGTCGCCGAGAACCTCTACAAGCGCGGCATCATCGACGCGGTGGCGACACCGGAGCAGATCGGCCGGCTGCTCGACAAGGTCCTGCGCATCACCTCGCCGGCCGACGGCCCGGTGGAGGTGCCGCGCCCCGAGCTCACCACCCAGGACGCCGCGGACCTGCCCGACACCGACGTCTGGGCCAGCGTGCTCGCCTCGCGGCGCCTGGAGCGGCCGGGAGTGCGCGACCTGCTGCGCATCGCGGCCGCGGACGTCGTGCCCCTCAACGGCACGGGGCAGGGCGAGCGCGACCCCGGCCTGCTGCTCGCGCTCGCCCGGTTCGGCTCGTACGCGTGCATCGTCCTCGGCCAGGACCGGCGGATGCAGACCCAAAACCACCAGCTCGGCCCCGAGGGCCTGCGCGTCGCGCGACGTGGGATGAACCTGGCGACCGAGCTCGGGCTGCCGCTGGTCACCGTCATCGACACTCCCGGCGCGGCCCTGTCGGCCGAGGCCGAGAACGGTGGCCTGGCCGGGGAGATCGCCCGGTGCCTCGCGGACCTGTCGACGGTGCGGACGCCGACCGTCGCGATCATGCTCGGGCAGGGCACCGGCGGGGCGGCGCTTGCGCTGCTGCCCAGCGATCGGGTCATCGCCGCCCAGAACTCGTGGCTGTCGCCGCTGCCGCCGGAGGGGGCGAGCGCGATCATCCATCGAACGGTCGACCGCGCCGACGAGATGGCCCGCTCGCAGCGGATCTCCTGCAAGCAGATGCTCGCCGCCGGCGCGATCCACACCGTCGTGCTGGAGAACCCGGACGCCGCCGACGAGCCGGTCGCGTTCTGCAACCGGCTCTCGCAAGCCCTGCAGGCGGAGCTGTCGAGCCTGACGCGACGTCCGCTGCAGGCGCTGCTCACCGCCCGCGGTGTGCCCTGGGCCTAGTCGAACGGCCCTACGACTTGACCAGTCGCGCGATGGCCGCGCTCGCCTCGGCGATCTTGTCGTCCGCCGTGGCTCCGCCCTCGGCGACGGCATGCCGCACGCAGTGGCCGAGGTGCTCGTCGAGCAGGTTCAGCGCGACAGACTGGAGCGCCTTCGTGGCGGCCGACACCTGGGTGAGGACGTCGATGCAGTAGGTGTCCTCTTCGACCATGCGGGCGATCCCACGCACCTGCCCCTCGATGCGGCGCAGCCGCTTGAGCACGGCGTCCTTGTCGTCGCTGTAGCCGGGTGTCGTGTGCTCCATGCGCTCGATGGTACCCGGGAGGGGTATGCCGGGCCAGCCCTCGCCGCAGACACGACGACCGCGCATCGGCGGGGCCGGTGCGCGGTCGTGGATGGCGGCGGGGCTACTCGTCGAGCAGGTTGTAGCGGTACAGCAGCTCGAGGTTGCGCTCACGCTTGTTCTTCTTGGCCAGGGAGATGCGACGTCCCACCAGGTAGACGACGAGCGCGCCGGCGCCGGCGATGACGGCCTTGCCCTTGGGGCTCTCGAAGAAGTTCTGGACCTGCGACTTGCCGTTGTCGATGAGCCGCTTCGGGTGCGCGCGCTCGACGATCTGGTCGAGGGTGCCTGCTAGTGCGTCGCGGGTGCGATCGATGTCGCGCTGGATCTCGGCGGGCGTGCGCTCGGCCACGGGGTTCTCCTCCGACTCGTGAACAGGTCTGCCGCGATGCTATCGCTCACGGCCTCGCGATGTGCGCTCAACGAGCACCGCGCGCAGCGCCTCAGCCGGACTCGATCATCGACTGGCCGACGTAGCCGCCCTGGGCGGGGCCGGGGAACGCGAAGAAGAAGCCGCCGCCGTTGGTGATCACGAACTGCTCGAGCGGCTCGCCCTTCAGCCGGGCCTGCGCCTCGAGGAAGGCCGACATGGTCCGCTGGTAGCTCAGGAACAACAGGCCCTGATCGAGCGTGCCGCTCGCGTCGATGCCGCGGCTGTAGCTCATCGAGCGGCGTAGCATGAGCCGGGCCTTGCCGTCGCGCGGGTTGGCCAGGCGGATGTGGGAGGTGAGCGGCACCTTCGCCCCGGCGGGGTCCTTCGGGTAGACGGGGACGTCGGTCTCCTTGGTCCCGTCCAGCGGTGCCCCGGACACCTTCGCGCGCCCGAACACCTTCTCCTGGTGATCGAGCGTCTCGGCGTCCCACGCCTCGACCTGCATGCGCAGGGTGCGCGCGACGAGGTAGCTGCCGCCGGCGCACCACGTCGGCTCGCCGTCATCGGCTCCGGCGCTCCAGACGACGTCCGCCATGAGGTCGTCGACGGTCGGGTCGGGGTTGGCGGTGCCGTCCTTGAACCCCATGAGGTTGCGGGTCGACGTACGGTCGGGCGCCTTGGTGGTGTCCGGCCGGAGGAACACGTCGAGCAGCCAGCGGATCCGCGCGCCGGAGCCGGTGGCCCGCACGAGGCGGCGGACGGCGTGCGTCACGACGTCCCGGTGCGGGCCCTGCAGGATCAGCAGCAGGTCGCCGTGGGTGCGTTGCGGGTCGAGCTCGTCACGGGCGAGGCCGTCCGGCATCGTGACGAGGCCGGCCGGTTTGACCGAGGCGAGGCCGAACCTGTCGTCGAACAGCGACGCCCCGGCGGCCACGGTTCCGCTGACGAGGAGGTCCTCGTGGCCGGTGAGAATCCCGTTGTCCTCGGGCGTGGCCAGCTTGTCGGACGGCGTCGGCGACGTCGTCGCGGTCAGGTCGCGGATGGTGCCGGAGATCGTCTGCAGGACGCCGGTGAGGCCGTCGCGGCCGGACGCCGTGACGTCCAGCGCGACGGCGGCCGCGTACTCGGCCGGCCCCGGAAGGATGCCCATCTGGTGGGCGCCGAAGAAGCTCTGAGGCTGCTGGCCCGCGCCGTTCCCCGCGGCTGCCGGCCGGTCGTCGCGGTCGCAGCCGGCCAGGGCGACGCCGGCGGCCGCGGTCCCGGTTGCTGCCGCGGCCAGGAACCCGCGCCTGCTCAGACTCACCCGTGCCACTACCTCTCCTCGGCTCCGAGAAGGATAGTCCGCGATGACCGCGCCCTGGTTCCCGAACGCACGGACCTCGGCGCCAACGAGGACGCCGGTCGGACGGCGGCCGCGGTTAGCATCGACGCGATGGCATCCCCGCACGAGGAGGAACGATGAGCGAGAAGGTCATTCTCGAAGCCGGCGACACCGCTCCCGGGTTCACCCTGGCCGACGACACGGGCCAGCAGGTGTCCTTGTCGGATTTCACCGGCTCACAGGTCATCCTGTACTTCTACCCCGCCGCGATGACGCCCGGCTGCACGAAGCAGGCCTGCGACTTCACGTCGTCCTACGACGAGCTCAAGGGGGCCGGGTTCCGGGTCATCGGCATCTCACCGGACAAGCCGGAGAAGCTGGCCAAGTTCCGCGAGAAGGAGCAGCTGACCATCACGTTGCTCAGCGATCCGGACAAGGCGGTCGCGACCGCGTACGGCGCGTTCGGCGAGAAGAAGATGTACGGCAAGACGACGGAGGGCATCATCCGCTCGACGTTCGTCATCGATGCCTACGGCAAGATCGCCCAGGCGCAGTACAACGTCAAGGCGACCGGGCACGTCGAACGGCTGGTCAAGAGCCTCGAGCTCGCCTAGCAACCGCCCGGCCGATCGCTCGCCGTGGACGGCCGCCCCTCTGCCGGAGCGCCTCGTAGGGCCGGAGAGACTCGAACTCTCACTGGCACGGACCTAAACCGTGTGCCTCTGCCAATTGGGCTACGGCCCCACCGCCGCACCGACGCGGCTGGTCAATCGTACGCGGCGGCTAGTACTTCCTCGCCAGGACGCCGATCGAACCGATCAGCACGGGAATGAACGACAGCCCGAAGACCCAGACGCCCAGCGCCATCTCATGGGTCGCGCCGAGCGCGAGGTATCCGACGATGGTGCCCAGAGTGGCCAGGATGCCCAGGATCGCGCTGATCAGCGCGAGGACGCCGAGCCCGCGACCCGGGTCGCGAGCCGTCAGCGTCCCGATGGCGGCGACGAGCGATCCGACGCAGGCGACGAGCGCGACGACGAACGCGACGAGCATGAGCGCGCCGTAGAACCGGCCGTTGTCCATGTTGATCGTCATCTGGTCCAGACCGTTCCACGGATCGCCGTCCGCGAAGCCGTAGCCGCCGCCCGGCGTATCGACCGGCACGAGCTCGTAGTTCCAGGGCAGGAAGACGCCCACCACGCACGCGATCGTCCCCAGGAGCATGAGCACCGGACCCGCCGGCCGCGTGCGGCGACGGGCCGCTGCTGCTGGGCTCCACCCGGGTGGCCGGCCGCCCGGCCCCCACGGGGCAGGCTGCTGGGCCGGCCCCCACGGAGCCGGCTGGTTGGTGGGATTCCACGTCGGCGGCCGCGGCGCGGAGGTCGGGGGGCCGGCGAGATCGGGGCTCTGGTGCGGATCGGTCATGGGTCGCCTTTCGGTACGGATCACGAACTGCTCGACCGAGCCCGGCGTCCGACCCGGCCTAGGCGGGCCCCGACAGGGGCGATCGCCTGCGGTCCAGGGAGCGATCGAGGGCAACGGCCACCGCTACGACCACGCCGACGCCCGTCAGGATCCATCCGACCAGATGCAATCCGGCATCGGTCGGCCGGGCGCCGAACGCAAGAGCGATGATCCCCGAGCCGATGATGGCGCCGAGGTACTGGGCCGTGCGCGACAGGCCCGAAGCCATGCCGATCTGGTCGGCCGGCGCCTGCACGTAGATGGCCATCTGGTTGGCCAGCATCGACAGGCCCGCGGACGGCGCGTGGGCCAGGCACATCAACGCGAAGAGCCAGACCGCCGAACGCGAGTCCACGCCGACCATGAGCAACGAACCGGCGATCATGCCCGCCGCCCCGATGACCAGCGGGGTGCGGACGGCCGTGAACCGCGAGCCGATCGTCGACAGGAACGCCCCGACACCGAAGATCAGCAGCATGAGCAGCCCGACCTGTATCGGCGACAGGCCGCGTGCCTCCTCGAACCACTGCGACAGGCCGAACATGGCGCCGTACAGCACCACGAAGCTGGCGACGATCCGCCCGTAGGTGATCAGCAGGGCGCGGTTCCCGGCGAGCATCCGGACGTCGACGAACGGATGCTCGCGGCGGCGTTCGTAGTACACGAGGGCGATGATGACCACCACGGCGACGCCGAGGATCCACCACCGCGGGCTGCGCAGCTGCATCAGGAAGAACAGCAGCGCGACGATCGTCACCCCGAACAACGCGATGCCGCCGGCGTCGAGGTCGGCGCGCTCCCCCGGCGCACGCGGGTCGTCCGGCGGGGCGAAACGAAGCACCAGCACGAGGCACAGCAGCGCGAGCGGAAGGTTGACGATGAAGATCCACTGCCAGCCGACGGTCTGCACCAGCAGCCCGGCGAGCAGCGGGCCGATCGTCAGAGTGGTCAGCGACGCGGTGGAGAGCCAGCCGAGCACCCGGTTCGGCGGGGGCAGCCCGAGCGAGTCGGCGCGGCGGCGGACCATCGCCATGGCCGCCGGGTAGACCGCGCCCGTGCCGGAGCCGATGAGCGCGCGCAGGGCGACCAGCCCCCACAGGGTGTGCACGAAGATCCCCGCGACACCCGCCACCGCAACGATGACGCTGCCGGTGACGAACACCTTCCGGGGTCCGATCCGATCGGCGATCCGGCCGGCCACAGGCTGGCTGATCGCGCTCGTCAGGTACAGCACCGAGATCAGCCATACGGTCTGGTCCGCGCCCGCATGCAGCCGCTCTCCGATGGTGGCGAGCGCGGTGGCGACCATCGTCGAGTTGATCGGGTTCAACGCCGCACCGATGCACAGCGGCGCGACGAAGCGCCAGCCGAAGGCGGTCCGCTCCCCGGCCCGCTCCTCGACGGCGCCGGGCCGGCTCGATCGCTGCGACTGCATCGTCCCAGTTGATCAGACGCTCCGTTAGCTGTGCAAAGCACCTGCCCGACGCGACGATTCGAGAAGCCTGCCGCTGGGTACCGGACCGGTGGGCATCGGACGGCCCACCGACCGAAGGAGGATGTATGACGTTCCAGGAAGCCATGGAGGTCGTCGGCAAGACCGTCGACGCGGCGGGTGTGGTCGCGATCGTGCTCGGCGTGCTCGCCGCCACCCTCATCGCGGCGGCGGCCTTGCTGCGCCGGTCGGACACGGACGTCTATCACCGTTACCGGAGGCTGCTGGGCCGCTCGATCCTGCTCGGCCTGGAGCTGCTCGTCGCGGCCGACATCATCCGCACCGTGGCCGTCACTCCGACCTTCCGCTCGGTGGGCGTCCTGGCCGTGATCGTCATCATCCGGACGTTCCTGAGCTTCTCGCTGGAACTGGAGATCACCGGGCGGTGGCCCTGGCAGAAGGAGCCGGACGATCGGGACGGGGCCGCGGTCAGCCGCTCGACCACCGGCGCGTCTGCCGCCTGACGCCCGGTGCCGAGGCGGCGCGGGCGACGGTCGGCTACAGGTACGGCGCGATGCGCCGGGCGAGCTCCCGCATCGCCTGGCCGCGGTGGCTGATCGCGTCCTTCTCCGCCGGCGGCAGCTCGGCCGCCGTGACGCTCTTCCCGTCCGGCTGGAACAGCGGGTCGTACCCGAACCCGCCGGAGCCGGACGGCTCGCGACGCAGCCGGCCGGTCATCTCGCCGTGCGCGACGACCTCGCGTCCGTCGGTGCCGACGTACGCCGCCGCGCACGTGAAGTGCGCGGTGAGCCGCTCGTCGGGAACGTCCTGCAGCTGGGCCAGCAGCAGGGCGTTGTTCGCCGCGTCGTCGCCGTGCCGGCCGCACCACCGGGCCGAGAAGATGCCGGGCATGCCGTTCAGCGCGTCCACGCAGATGCCGGAGTCGTCGGCGATCGCCGCGATCCCGGTGTGCCGCACCGCTTCACGCGCCTTCAGCAGCGCGTTGTCCGCGAACGTCGCACCGTCCTCGGGGACCTCGTCGTACGCCGGGACGTCGTCCAGGCCGACGACCTCGACGTCCGCGCCCGCCATGATGCGCCGTAGCTCGGCGAGCTTCTTGGCGTTGCGGGAGGCCAGCAGGATCCGGCTCATGCGTCGAGGGCGGCGCGCTGCATGCGGGTGAGGTCGGCGCAGCCGGCCAGGGCCAGATCGAGCAGCGCGTCGAGCTCGGCGCGGGAGAACGGGGCGCCCTCGGCCGTGCCCTGCACCTCCACCAGCGCGCCGTCCCCGGTCGCGACGACGTTCATGTCGGTCTCGGCGCGCACGTCCTCCTCGTAGTGCAGGTCCAGCCGCGGCTCGCCGTCGATGATGCCGACCGAGACGGCCGCGACCGATCCGGTCAGGGCATCGGCCTTCGCCAGGGAACCGCGGCCGCGCAACCACTCGATCGCGTCGGCGAGCGCCACGTACGCGCCGGTGATCGCCGCGGTCCGGGTCCCGCCGTCCGCCTGCAGGACGTCGCAGTCGATGTCGATGGTGTTCTCGCCCAGCGCCGCGAGGTCGACACAGGCCCGCAGCGAGCGACCGATCAGCCGCGAGATCTCGTGCGTGCGGCCACCGATGCGCCCCTTGACCGACTCCCGCGCGGAGCGGTCGTGGGTCGCGCGCGGCAGCATCGCGTACTCGGCCGTCACCCAGCCGAGCCCGGAGCCCTTGCGCCACCGGGGCACGCCCTCGGTCACGCTCGCCGCGACCAGCACCCGGGTGCGGCCGAACTCGACCAGCACGGAGCCCTCGGCGTGGTCGAGCCAGTTCCGGGTCATCCGGACCTCGCGGAGCTGCTGCGCGGTGCGGCCGTCGCTGCGTACCTGGGTGTCTGTCATATCTGCCAATCCGGGTCGGGGTCGTCTGCCTGGGGGCTCGAGGGTACCGGGGTCTGCCGCCGGCCCCGCTCGCGCTCCCGCGCCTGCCGGGCGCGGTACCGGGCCCAGTCGCGGCGGATCGCCGAGCGCAGCGGCGGCACGATGACGTCCTCCTGGGCGAGCAGGCGGCGGGTGCGGTGCCGGTTGCGCAGGATCATCACGATGCCGAGTGCCCACATCACGTACTGGAAGGCGAACGCCCACTTGAACGCGGTGAGCGAGTAGCTCCCGCGGGCGGTGGACAACGCGTCGAGCACCAGGCCCATCGCGAACATCGTCGTCAGGGCGGCGGCGAACCCGCCGACGTTCACGATGCCGGTGGCGGTGCCGAGCCTGCTCGACGGGTTGAACGTCCGCGCGAAGTCGAACCCGACCATCGATCCCGGTCCCCCGAGCGAGATCAGCACCATGAGGACCGCGAGCACCCAGGGCGGGGCGGTACCCGGCCACGCGATCACGACGGTCCAGCCGGCGGCCGCGGCGACCGCGCAGGCCAGCACGATGGTCGACCGGCGCAGCGGGTGCCGGGCCACGAACCGCCCCATGAGCGGTGCGGCGAGGATCGCCACGAGCACGCTGATCGTGAGCATCGCGGAGGCCGTTCCGTGGCTGTAGCCGAGCCCGACCGTCATGAACGGGAAGCCCCACAGCATCGCGAACGTGGTCACGCTGAACGGGGTGACGAAGTGGCTCCAGAAGCCGAGCCGGGTGCCCGGGTGCCGCCAGGCGCTGGCGATCTGCCGCCCGACGTCGCTGGGACGCATCTCCTGCAGCTTGTGCGGCGCGCTCGGGCCCCCGCGGAAGAACGCGAAGGCGAGCACCCAGGCGAGGACGGCGGTCGCCGCGACGACGAGGAACGACGTCGTCCACGACGTGCTGCCGACGAGCAACGCGAACGGGATGGCGGAGATCAGCTGGCCGACCTGGCCCAGCAGGCCGGTGAGCTGGGTGATGTGCGGGACCATCCGGGGCGGGAAGACGTCGGCGACCTTGCGAAGCACGCAGGCGAAGATGAACGCGTCGCCGCCGCCGATGAGAATGCGCGCTATCAGCGCCGGGCTGACGGAGGTCGCCACCGACAGCAGCGCCTGGCCCACGGCCATCGTCAGGGTTCCGATGACGACCAGCCGCCGCGGTCCGTACCGGTCGACGAGGACGCCGACGGGGATCTGCATGCCGGCGTACACCAGCAGCTGCACGACCGCGAACATCGAGATGTCGGACGCCGAGGCGTGGAAGCGCTCGGCCGCGGGGATCGCGGCGACACCGAAGGAGGTGCGGTTGAAGACGGCCACGATGTAGGCGAACACGCCGGCGGCGTACAGCGTCCAGATCGCGCGCGTCGGGCGACCCACGGGCTCGGCGTGGCTCCGGCTAGGCACGCGCCGCTCCGACGCTGTCGATGAGCGGCCCGAGGAACCGCCGCGCGAGCTCCAGGAACTGGTCGGGATCGCCGGTGGCGAGGAAGCGCCGGTCGCCCTCGCCGTCCCGGTCGGCGTACAGGTCCTGGGCGAGCAGCACCCGGTACAGGTCCTTCGCGGTCTCCTCGGCCGAGTTGACCAGCGTCACCTGCTCCCCCATCACCACGCTGAGCGCGCCGGTGAGCATCGGGTAGTGCGTGCAGCCGAGCACCAGGGTGTCGATGCCGTCGTCCTGCAGGGGCTGCAGGTAGGCCTGGGCGAGACCCATGATCTGCCGGCCCTTGGTGATGCCGCGCTCGACGAAATCGACGAACCGCGGGCAGGCCGCGCTGCTCAGCCGCACCTGCGGCGCGGCGGCGAACGCGTCGTCGTAGGCCCGGCTCGCGATGGTCGCCGCGGTGCCGATGACGCCGATCCGCTGGTTCCGGGTTGCGGCGAGCGCGCGGCGGACGGCCGGCTGGATCACCTCCACCACGGGGACGTCGTACCGCTCGCGGGCATCGCGCAGGCTCGCGGCACTGGCGGTGTTGCACGCGATGACGAGCGCCTTCACGCCGTCGGCGACAAGGCGGTCGAGACACTCCAGGGCGTACTCGCGAATCTGCGCGATCGGGCGCGAGCCGTAGGGCACGTGCGCGGTGTCGCCGAGGTAGGTGATGGACTCCGAGGGCAGCTGATCGATGATCGCCCGGGCCACCGTGAGGCCGCCGGCGCCGGAGTCGAACACCCCGATCGGCGCGTTGCGGTCAGCGGGGGTGGGCACGAATTACAGGGTAGGGCGTGACCCAGCCAACGAGACCTCCGCGTCGGCCGGCTTCCTGCGCGCGCCCCGCGACAGCAGCCACGCCATGAGCAGACCCGCGAGGGCGCCGCCGAGGTGGCCCTGCCAGGAGATGCCGGCGCGACCGGGCAGCACGCCGAACAGGACGCTCCCGTACAACGCCAGGACGACGACGCTGATCACGATCTGCCGCGCGTTGCGGGTGAAGATGCCGCGGGCGAGCAGGTACGTCAGCAACCCGAACACCCATCCGCTGGCCCCGACGACGACCTGGGTGCCCGGCCCGAACGTCAGCGCCCACGCGAAGAGCCCGGAGATCAGGATGATCCCGATGCTGGCCAGCACGAACCGCTTCAGGCCGCCGAGGAGGGTGAGCCAGCCGAGGACGAAGAACGGGACGGCGTTGGACCACAGGTGCGCGAAGCCGTGGTGCAGGAACGGCGCGACCAGGATGCCGGGAAGCCCGTCGGCCTCCTGCGCGTGGATCCCCCACAGGTCGAGGTCGGCAGGTACGGCGGCGTCGATGGCCTCCAGCACCACCATCACCAGCAGCAGCCCGGCGACGATGATCGCCGCGGGCAGGGGGCGCGACAGCCGCTCGTCGAGCGAGCGCCGGGCGGGAAGGATGGGCGTTGCACTGCTCATGGTCTCCATGATGCCTGAGCAGCGTGATCCGGCGGCTACGATCGGAGCACCATGCCCATGCTGCTGACAGTCGTGACCTCGGTCCTGGCCCTCGCCGGGATCGTGCTCGGTGCACTGACCGTGCGCACCTGGAATCCCGACAACGACCCCGACCAGATGCGGGACGTCGTGCAGCAGGGCGTCGTCGCGTTCTTGCGCCTCGGCCTGCTGCTCCTGCTGGTGACGACCGCGGCCGTCGCGGTCGTCGGGTCGCTGGCGGCTCACCGTGGGAACGCCAGCATCCCGCGCGGGGTGTGGGTCAGCGCGGTGACCGCCTGGCTGCTGGCGATCGGGTTCGTCGCCACGTACCTACGCCAACGGGCGCGGCGCGGCGGCGCCGCCTAGATCGCGTCGTCGACCTCGACGACGGCCTCCAGCAGCTCCTCCTGCACGCCGCCGGTCCAGAAGTAGATGGCCAGCGCCTGATCCTGCTCGTTCTCGATGGACGCCGGGTACGGCGTGTCCTCGGCGATCTCCAGCCGAGCACCGAGGCTGAGCCGGACGTCGTTGAGTGCCCGCAGCAGCGTCGTCGCGTCGTCCAGGCCGAGGTCGGTCTGCTCCGCGACCAGCCGTTCGGCGACCTCCGCGTCCGCCATCTTGCCGGTGCGCAGCTCCTGCTCGGTGAGCCTGCGGAACTCGATCGCGCTCTCGCCCGCTCCGGGCACCTCGTCGCGGCGTCCGGACGGCAGCAGCCGCGCGATCGCCGGGTCGTCCGGCGGGGGCAACGGCCGGCTGCGCTGCTCGAGCGAGGCGAGCAGCGACTCGGCGTCGTCGCCGGACTCGCCGAAGGTACCGGCCTGACCGGTCTCTGCGGTTCGTTCGTGCAGGATCGCGCGCACCTGCCCGAAGAACCCGGTCAGGATCTCGCGTTCGATCTCCTCGAAGCTCATCGCGATCCGGGAGCCCTGCACCGTGAAGTAGCGCACCGGCTAGTCCTGCTGGAAGGTGGCCCACAGGCCCATCGCGTGCAGCCGGGCGGTGTCGTGCTCCATCGACTCCTTGCTGCCGGTCGACACGACCGCTCTGCCTTCGTGGTGCACGTCGAGCATCAGCTTCGTCGCCTTCTGGTCGTCGTATCCGAACAGCTTCTTGAAGACGTAGGTCACGTAGCTCATCAGGTTCACCGGGTCGTTCCAGACGATCGTCACCCACTGCTTCTCGGGCTCGCGTACCTCGTCGGCATCCTGCTGCTGCAGCTGCTCGGGCAGCGATCTGGCCGTCATCCGTGGCGCGTCCATGCCTTCATGGTCCCAGACATCCGGGTGGCGTGGGTACTTGTCGCGCGAGGCGGCCGACGGCCGCGTGCGCAGCACCACGGCCCCTAGGATCGGGGCATGACCTCCACGTCCGCCGCAAACAGCAGCGCGCTGCTGACCGACCACTACGAGCTCACGATGATCGCCGCCGCGCTGAAGGACGGCACAGCCGGCCGGCCGTGCGTGTTCGAGGCGTTCGCCCGTCGGCTGCCCGAGGGCCGGCGGTACGGCGTCGTCGGCGGCACCGGGCGGCTGATCGACGCGATCGAGCGGTTCCGCTTCGACGACGACCAGCTGCGGTTCCTGGCGGACGCGAAGGTGGTCGACGCGCAAACCCTGCGGTGGCTCGAGGGCTACCGGTTCAGCGGCGACATCGTCGGCTACCGGGAGGGTGAGATCTACTTCCCGGAGTCCCCGATCCTTACCGTCCGGTCGTCGTTCGCCGAGGGCGTGATCCTCGAGACGCTCATTCTGTCGATCCTCAACCACGACTCGGCCATCGCGGGCGCCGGGGCCCGGATGATCTCCGCGGCCGGCGACCGGCCCTGCATCGAGATGGGCTCGCGGCGCACCCACGAGGAGGCCGCGGTGGCCGCGGCCCGCGCCGCCTACCTGGTCGGCTTCGCCTCGACCTCCAACCTCGAGGCGGGACGGCGGTTCGGTGTGCGCACTGCAGGGACCGCCGCGCACGCGTGGACACTGCTGCACGAGCGCGAGGTCGACGCGTTCTCTGGGCAGGTCGCGGCGCTCGGCGCCGGCACCTCGCTGCTGGTGGACACCTACGACGTCATGGACGGAATCCGCAACGCGGTCGCCGCCGCTGGTCCGCAGCTCGGCGCGATCCGCCTGGACTCCGGCGATCTCGGCTCGCTCGCCCACGAGGCCCGCGAGCTGCTGGACTCCCTCGGCGCCCGCGCCACCAAGATCATCGTCACGAGCGACCTGGACGAGTACGCGATCGCCGCGCTGCGCGCGGCACCCGTGGACGGCTACGGCGTCGGCACGTCGCTGGTGACCGGCTCGGGGGCGCCGACCGCCGGCATGGTCTACAAGATCGTGGAACGCGACGGCGTACCGGTCGCCAAGACGGCGTCCGGCAAGGTCTCGGTCGGCGGCGCGAAGACGTCCGTGCGCCGCCTCGACGCCAAGGGCAAGATCACCGAGGAACGGGCCGCGGTCAACGGGCGGCCGGCGCACGACGACAACGACGTCGTGCTGCAGGTGGACTTCGTCCGCAACGGCGAGTTCGTCGACCGCGCCGACCTGGAGCAGTCACGCGCCTACCACCGGCAGGCGATGCGGTCGCTGCCGCGCGAGGCGTTGAAGCTGCTGCGCGGCGACGCTGCGATCGATGTGGACGTCTACGACGCGAACGAGGGAGAGAGCTCATGAACGACACCACCGGACGCACGCTGATCGTCGTCGACGTGCAGAACGACTTCTGCGAGGGCGGCTCGCTGGCCGTCGCCGGCGGCGGCAAGGTCGCACGCGACGTGTCGCTGCTGGTGAAGAGCTCGCAGTACGCCCACGTGGTGGCGACCCGTGACGCGCACGTCGACCCGGGCGCGCACTTCAGCGAGCAGCCGGACCACGTGAGCACCTGGCCGGTGCACTGCGTCGTCGGGACGCGCGGCGCGGCGTTCCACCCGGATCTCACCACCGGCCCGCTCGAGGCGATCTTCGACAAGGGCGCGTACACCGCCGCGTACTCGGGGTTCGAAGGCGTCAGCGACGACGGCGTGACGCTCGCGGACTGGCTTCGGGCGCACGACGTGATCCGAGTGGACGTCGCAGGCATCGCCACCGACCACTGCGTCCGCGCGACGGCGCTCGACGCGGCGCGTGAGGGGTTCGCGACGCGGGTGCTGCTCGACTACACGGCGGGCGTCGCGCACGACACGACCGCGGCCGCGCTCGGCGAGCTCCGCGCCGCGGGCGTGGAGGTCTACGAGGACGCCCCCGCCTGCGACTGACCGCACGCCCCCGGCCGGCCCCGCGACGGCGGCCGGCGGGTCACTCGACCTCGACGAACGCCGCGCGGGGGATGCCCAGCAGCAGCAGGACACCCTCCAGGGTCGGCAGGTTGAGGGTGGCCGGCGCCTCGAGCTGGACGACGGGCTTGGCGTTGAACGCGATGCCCACGCCCGCGGCGGCGAGCATGTCCAGATCGTTCGCGCCGTCCCCCACCGCGACGGTCTGCGCGCGGTCCAGGCCGTTGGCCTCGGCGAGCCGCCGCAGGTGCGCCGCCTTCGCGGCGCGGTCGACCACGTCGCCGACCACCCGCCCGGTCAGCCGGCCCTCGGTGACCTCCAGCAGGTTGGCCGCCGCGAAGTCCAGGCCGATCTCGTCGGCGAGCGGGTCGAGGATCTGGCTGAACCCGCCGGAGACGGCCCCGACGACGGCGCCGTCCGACTGCAGGGTTGCGATGAGGGTGCGCGCGCCCGGGCTGAGCCGCAGACTACGGCGCACGTCGTCGATGACCTCCGCGGGCAGCCCGGCGAGCGTCGCGACCCGCGCGTACAGGCTCTCGCGGAAGTCCAGCTCGCCGCGCATCGCCCGCTCGGTGACGGCCGCGACCTGCTCGCCCTTGCCGGCGTACGCCGCGAGCGAGTCGATCACCTCGCCGGCGACGAGCGTGGAGTCGACGTCCATCAGCAGCAGCCCGTGCCGGGGACGGGCGTCCGCGATCGCGTCCTCGGCGCACAGGTCGACGCCCGCCTCGCGGGTCCGGTCGCCGACCACCCGGCGTACGGCGCTCGCGTCCAGGCCGGCGATCCGCAGCTCGAGCGCCGCCGGCTGCTCGTCGAGCACCTTCAGCCCCTCGATGCGGCCACCGGCGTCGTCGATCGCGCGCTCGAGGTCACGCAGCAGATCCGTGTCGAGCTCGGCGCCCAGCAGGACGACGAAGCAACCCATCCTCAGCTCCTTGGAAACGACTCATGGCCGCCCGGGCGGGCGGCCATGAGAACGGTTGCGACTAGGCGTGCTCGGGATTGTGCGGGTCACGCTTCGAGGTCGAGCGCGGCACGTCGTCGCGGTCCAACGGGGCGCTGTCGTCGCGATCGAGCACCGCGGTGCTGCCGCCGTCGCGGTGCCGCGCCGCTACCGCTGCGGCCGCGTGCTCACGCCCGCGCTTGCCGGCGTGCGCCTCCAGCTCGAGCCGCTCGAGCATGTGCGGGTAGTGCAGCTCGAACGCCGGACGCTCGGAGCGGATGCGCGGCAGCGACAGGAAGTTGTGCCGCGGCGGCGGCGACGTGGTCGCCCACTCGAGCGAGTTGCCGAAGCCCCACGGGTCGTCCGCGGTGGTGACCTCTCCGTACTTGTAGGAGTGGTAGAGGTTCCACATGAACGGCAGCACCGACGCGCCGAGCACGAAGGCGAACACCGTCGAGAACTGGTTCAGGCCGGCGAAGCCGTCGCTGAGCAGGTAGTCGCCGTAGCGGCGTGCCATGCCCTCGTTGCCGAGGTAGTGCTGCACGAGGAAGGTGCCGTGGAAGCCGACGAAGGTCAGCCAGAAGTGCCACTTGCCGAGCCGCTCGTTCATGAACCGGCCGGTGAACTTCGGGAACCAGAAGTAGGTGCCGCCGTACGCCGCGAAGGCCACGGTGCCGAAGAGCACGTAGTGGAAGTGCGCGACGACGAAGTAGGTGTCCGAGACGTGGAAGTCGATCGGCGGGGCGGCCAGCAGCACGCCGGTGAGTCCGCCGAAGAGGAACGTCACGACGAACCCGACTGCGAACAGCATGGGTGTCTCGAATGTGATCGCTCCTCGCCACATCGTCAGCACCCACGTGAAGAACTTCAGGCCCGTGGGCACCGCGATCAAGAAGGTCATGAAGGAGAAGAACGGCAGCGCCACCGCGCCCGTCGCGTACATGTGGTGCGCCCACACGGCGATGGACAGGACGGCGATGGAGACCGTCGCGAAGACCAGTCCCTTGTAGCCGAACACCGGCTTGCGGCTGAACACCGGGATGATCTCGGTGACGACGCCGAAGAACGGCAGCGCGATGATGTACACCTCGGGGTGGCCGAAGAACCAGAACAGGTGCTGCCAGAGGATGGCGCCGCCGTTCTCCGGTTCGAACACCACCGCCCCGAGCTGTCGATCGGCCAGCAGGACCAGGAACGCCGAGGTCAGGATCGGGAACGCGACGAGGATCAGCAGCGAGGTGATCAGCGAGTTCCAGGTGAAGATCGACATCCGGAACATCGTCATACCGGGCGCGCGCATGCACACGATCGTGGTGATGAAGTTGACCGCGCCGAGGATCGTGCCGAGGCCGGAGATGCCCAGGCCGATCAGCCACAGATCCGCGCCGACACCGGGCGAGTTCGCGGCGTTCGACAGCGGCGTGTAGGCGAACCAGCCGAAGTCGGCGCCGCCGCTCGGGGTCAGGAAGCCGGAGAGGTTGGTGATCGACCCGAACAGGAACAGCCAGAACGACAGCGCGTTCAGCCGGGGGAACGCGACGTCGGGGGCGCCGATCTGCAGCGGAACGACCAGGTTGGCGAACGCGAAGAACAGCGGGGTCGCGAACATCAGCAGCATGATCGCGCCGTGGTTGGTGAACAGCTGGTTGTACTGCTCCGGCGACAGGAACTGGTAGCCCGGGTACGCCAGCTCCGCACGCATCAGCATGGCCATCAGGCCGCCGATCATGAAGAAGCCGAACGAGGCGGCGAAGTACATCTTGCCGATGGTCTTGTGGTCGGTCGTCCGCAGGACGTTCGAGAACATCGACCCCGGCTTCGCCACGTGTGGCGGTGCTGGGGTCGTCGTCGCAACGACCGGACGTTCGGGCGCGAGGGTCACTGTCATCCTCCGGATAGGTGGTCTCCCGGCGTACGGCGCCCGCTCCCCGATGTGCAGGGCGCGTGAGGGCGCACGTATGTGTCGAGAATAGTGCCTGTCACCGGCGTTCGGAACGCGGGTAGCCGTTTTGAGACGACCGCGCGTCGCCGGTGTGCGGCCCGCGCCGGGCCCGGTCGGAGCGCAGCGTGGTGAGGGCCCGCTCGCCGCAGCCGTGCAGCGGATGCTCGGCCTCGAGCAGCAGCATGAACGACGCGTAGACCGCGGCGCAGCCGCGCGCCCGCCGACGCAGCTGCGGGCCGGCTCCGTACGAGTCCAGGAAGTGTCGCAGGCCACTCGGGGTGAAGTGCAGCCAGCCGACGCCGACGTCGCAGGCGGGATCGCCCGCGCCGAGGTCGCCGAAGTCGATCAGCGCGCTGAGCCGGGTGCCGTCCACGAGCGTGTTGAAGGGGTGCGGGTCACCGTGCAGCCACCGCGGAGCGCCGCGGTACGCCGGCGCCTCGAGCGCGTCGTCGAGCGCCTGCCCCAACGGCGCGGCCGGCGTGCCCAGGCGCGCGAAGCGCTCCCGCGCGTACGGCGCCCGTTCGGCGAGCGGACCGCCCCGCACCGGGTTCACCGGCGCGTCGGCGGGCGCGGCCCGGTGCAGCTCGCGCAGCGCCTTCGCGAGCCGGTCGGCGTAGCCGTCGCGCTCGACCGGCGGCAGGCCCGACGCGGGCGAGCCGGGCAGCCAGCGGGTGACCGCCCACGGGTACGGGTAGCGATCGTCCGGCCGGCCGGCGAACAGCGGCTGCGGAACCGGCAGGCTGATCCGGCTCGCCAGCAGCGGCAGCCAGCGGTTCTCCTTCTCGATCAGCCCCGCGCCCTCGCGTCGCCGCGGGAGCCGCAAGGCGAGGTCCGCACCGAGCCGCCAGATCTCGTTGTCCCAGCCCTCGGCGGCGAATCGCGCGGGCAGCCCGGCGTACCGCGGCGCCTGCGCGAGCAGCCCCCGCACGATCTCAGCCGTGATCTGCACGTCGGCGGGTGGGCTGCTCACCGGTCGAGCCTACGGCCGCGCACCGGCTGGGCCGCTGCGGCGGGTCAGGTGAGGGTGACCGCGACGCCGCCGCGGCGCGGGTCGGCCCCGGCCCCGGTGCGGGAGATGGCGGAGACGCCCCCGAAATAGGGATGGCGCATCTCCGAGACGACCAGCCGCTCCCCCGCCGCGCGGAGCTCGGCGATGACCTCGTGGGCGAACCCCGGCTCGATACGCACCAGGTCGTCGACGGGGTTGAGCCGGGGCGCGCTGATCGCCTCCTGCACCGGGCGGCCGCCGGCGAGCACGCCCAGCAGGACCTGGGCGAGCGAGCTGCGGATCCGGCTGCCGCCCGCCGCGCCGGCGGCGAGCACGGGGCCGTCGTCGTCGGTGATGATCAGCGGCGACATCATCGAGCCCATCCGCGACCCGGGCAGCGCGCCCGGCCGGATCAGCTCTCCCTCGCCGAGCATCGAGTTGGGGTGCAGACCGTATTCGGGCACCCAGACCCCGGCCCCGAGCCCGAGGCTGGTGGTGATGACGCAGACGTTGCCGTCGGTGTCGCAGGCCACCAGGTTCGTCGTCTCGGTGCGCAGCGCACCGGCGCGGAGGGCACCGACGAGCGCCGTCGCCGCCCGGGGCGTGCTCCACGCCTCCCCGGCGCTGCCGGAGGCCTCGAGGCGTTCGAGGGTGCCGAGCAGGTCGTCGAGATCGTCACCGCGGGCGTGCACCCGGCCGCCCCGGACCTCGCTGACCCGCGGGACCGTGTCGAGCACCCGGTAGGCGGCGAGGTCTTCGGGATCGATGGCGCCGTCCCGGCCGAATGCGTGCAGCATCGCGTGCGCGACGTCGCCGGAGTAGAACGCGTCCGGGCCGTCGACGCGCAGTCTCTCCAGCGCCTTCCAGAGGTTCGGGATGCGCAGCGTGTCGCCGGCGGTCACGATCGCGCCGTCCGGCCGACGATGCACCCGGTCGCCGAAGCCCATCCCCATGCACGGCCAGATCGAGTCCAGGGTCAGCTTGTGCTCTCGGGTCAGGACCACCCCGTGCCGGGCCGCCTCGATGGCCGGGCGGCACACGGCGTCCCACGACAGCGATCCCCAGCGCTCGTGAAGGTGCGCCGCGCCGCGCGGCACTCCGGGTACGGCCGCGGACGCCGCACCGATCGCGTACGGCAGCAGCTGGCCGCCGAACCTGATCGTCACCGGGACCGTCGGGCCGGGTGGACGGCCCGACAGCCCGGGAATGGCGACGAAGAAGTCCACGCAGGCGACCTCGCCGGACGCAGCGTCGTACACGGTCGCGAAGCCGCCCCCGCCCAGGCCGGTGTAGACGGTCTCGGCGACGCAGCTCGTCAGCATCATCGCCACCGCGACGTCGACCGCGTTGCCGCCGGCCTCGAGGACGTCGATCCCGGTGGCCGCCGTCGCGGGATGCCCGGCAGCGACGCCCGGGGCCAGGCGCGCGCGGGTCGGCGAGTCGGCATGCATCACTCCAGTATCACCGGTCGCCGTCGGCGGTCCTGACCGCAGCGGGTGTCGCGCGAGTTGTCGGAGGCCTGCGGCATGCTGGGCGGCGACCGATCCCAGGAGGAGACATGGCGCTGATCCGAGCCGGTGGAGTCGTGCTCAGCCCGAGCGACCTGACCCACTCGGCCGAGTGCGAGTTCGGCTGGCTGCGCGGCATCGACGTGCAGCTGCGCCGCGCCTCGCGCGTCGAGCAGGCCGATCCGCTGCTGCGCCGGATCGCCGCTCTCGGCGACGCCCACGAGGCCCGCGAGCTCGATCGCCTGCGGGAGGCCCACACCGTGGTGCAGATCGAGCGTCCCGCGCCGTACACCCCCGAGTCGCTGCAGCACGCTGCCGACCGCACGCGGCAGGCGCTGCTCGACGGCGCGGAGGTCGTCGCGCAGGGCGTGCTGTACGACGGTGCCTTCGGCGGCATGGCCGACTTCCTGGTGAAGGACGACGACGGCCGGTACCAGGTGTGGGACGCGAAGCTCGCGCGGCGGGCTCGGGTGTCGGCCGTGCTGCAGATCGCGGCGTACGCCGATCAGCTCGACCGGATGGGCGTCCCGCGGGCCGACGACGGCTACCTGCTGCTGGGTGATCGCACCCGCCACGGGCAGCGGCTGGACGACGTGATTCCGGTCTTCCACCGCCGTCGCGACTATCTGGCCCGGTTGATCGACGCGCACCTGGCGCAGCCGGACGCCGCCCGGTGGGGAGACGACCGCTACCGCATCTGCGGCGGTTGCCCGGTCTGCGAGAGCGAGGTCGAGGCGGCCGACGACCTGCTGCGGGTCGCCGGTCTCACCCGGCGGCAACGGGACCGGCTGCGGGCCGGCGGCATCCGCACGATGACGGACCTCGCGCGCTCGAGCCGCACCGTCGCGGACCTCACCGAGCGCACGTGGCAGCGCCTGCGGGCTCAGGCGGCGATGCAGTCCGGAGCGGTGGACGGAGAGGTCGCCTACGAGATCATCGACGCCGCGTACCTCGATCAGCTGCCGCCGCCGGACCCCGGCGACATCTTCTTCGACTTCGAGGGCGACCCGCTGTGGACCGACGCCGACGGTCTCGCGTCCGGCCTCGAGTACCTGTTCGGTCTGGTCACCCTCGACGAGCCGGACGGCGCTTTCACCCCGTTCTGGGCGCACGATCGGGTCGAGGAGCGTCAGGCGCTGGTCGAGTTCTTCGACTTCGTCGCCAAGGGTCGCGCCGAGCATCCGGGCTTGCACATCTACCACTACGCGCCGTACGAGCCGACGGCGCTCAAGCGGCTGACCGCGCGGCACATGTACGGCGAGGACCAGCTCGACGACCTGTTGCGCGCGGGCGTGTTCGTCGACCTGTACGCCGCCGTCCGCCAGTCGGTGCGGGTGTCCGCGCCGTCCTACAGCATCAAGAAGCTCGAGCCGCTGTACATGGGCACGCGGCTGCGCACCGAGGACGGCGTGACGACCGCCGCCGACTCCGTGCTGCAGTACCACGAGTTCACCGCCGCCCGCGCGCGTGGTGACGAGCCGGAGGCGAGCCGGCTGCTGGGCGAGATCGGCGACTACAACGAGTACGACTGCGTCTCGACCTGGAAGCTGCGCGACTGGCTGCTCGCCCATCGCTCCGGTGCGCCCATTGCGGCGGCCGACGACTCCCCCGGCGAGCGCGAGCCGTCGCGGCTGGACGAGCTGCAGGGCCTCGCCGAGCGGCTGCTCGCTCCCCTTCCACCCGACCGCGCCGACCGTGATGCGGAGCAGCGCGGCATCGCGCTGCTCGCGGCGGCCCTCGGCTACTTCCGGCGCGAGGACAAGCCGATGTGGTGGGCGTACTTCGACCGCGGGATCTCCCCCGTCGACGAGTGGCTCGACCCGCGCGGCACGATCGTGCCCGAGAGCGTCGAGCCCGTGGACGACTGGGCGAAGGCGACGCGACGGTCGAGCACCTTCACGCGGCGGCTGCGGCTGACCGGGCCGCTGGATCCGGGCACCGCTCTGGGCGAGGGCACGAAGGTGGCCCTCGTCTACGAGGACATCCCACCGGTGCTCACGTGCGATCCCGGCGCCCATCGCGCGATCGCGAAGGAGGCGAAGATCGTCTCGCTCGAGCCGCTCGCCGACGGTCGATGGGCCGTCACCCTGGACGAGCGGACGCGCAAGGGCCAGGAGCCGTATCCCCACCTGCCCATGGCCGCGTTCCAGTTCGACCTGATTCCGGCGGCGCCGCTGGAGGCCGCGATCCGGGCCCTCGCGGAGCGCGCCCTGGCTACCGGGTCGCTGCCGCGCTGTCCCGTCGGCGACGTCCTCGCGCGCCGCCCTCCCCGGCTGCGCTCCGGAGTGCTCGCTGCCGGCGGGGCGGGCCGGTCGCCCTCGACCGATGACCTGGTCGCGACCGTGCGCGGCCTCGATGACTCCTACATCGCCGTGCAGGGTCCTCCCGGCGCCGGCAAGACCTACCTCGGCTCGCGCGTGGTGGCCCAGCTCGCGACGAGCGGGTGGCGGGTAGGCGTGGTCGCCCAGTCCCACGACGCCGTCGAGCACTTCCTGGACAAGGTCGTCGAGGCGGGCGTCGACGCGGCCCGGGTCGCCAAGAAGCCCAAGGACGCCGCGGCCGTGCACCGTTGGACGCCGTTGAAGGACCCGAAGGACATCCCTGGCTTCCTCGACGCCGGCGCCGGTGGCGTGGTGGGCGGTACGGCGTGGAACCTCGCCGGCCTCCCGGAGGACAGCCTCGACCTGCTGGTGATCGACGAGGCGGGCCAGTTCTCGCTGGCCCACACCGTTGCCGCCTCCGGAGCGGCCCGGCGGCTGCTGCTGCTCGGCGATCCACAGCAGTTGCCCCAGGTCAGCCAGGGCAGCCACCCGGAGCCGATCAACGAGTCCGCGCTCGGCTGGCTCGCCGAGGGACACGACACGCTACCCGCGGAGCGCGGGTTCTTCCTGGGCCGGTCCTGGCGGATGCACAGCGCGTTGACCGAGCCGGTTTCCGCGCTCGCCTACGAGAGCCGGCTGCGGTCGCAGGTGGACACGACGGACGTCCGCGAGCTCACCGGCCTCGACCCGGGACTGCACGCGGTCGAGGTGCAGCATGCCGGGAACAGCGTCGTGTCGGTCGAGGAGGCCGAGGTGGTCGTCGGCCTGGTGCGGCGGGTGCTGGGGTCGACCTGGCGCGGGTCGCCGCAGGACCCGCCGCGGCCCATGACCGCAGGCGACGTCATCGTGGTGGCGCCCTACAACGCGCAGGTGGCGGCGATCCGGCGCGCGTTGGACGACGCCGGTTACCGGGCCGCCCAGGTCGGCACGGTCGACAAGTTCCAGGGCCGCGAAGCACCGGTCACCATCGTGTCGCTGGCTGCGTCGAGCGCCGACGACGTGCCGCGCGGGCTGGAGTTCCTGCTCGACCGGCGGCGGCTCAACGTGGCGATCTCTCGAGCCCAATGGGCGTCGTTCCTGGTGCACAGCCCGGCGCTCGGCGACACGTTTCCCACCAGCGTCCCGGCGTTGACGCAGCTCGGCGCCTTCCTGCGGCTGGTGAACCGGTAGCGGCCCCGTCGTCGCCCTACGCAGGATTCGGCGTGTTCTCCAGGATCCGTTCCCACTGCGGTCCGTCGAGCGAGACGACCGCCGCCGGGAACAGCCCGTTCTCCTCGTGGTCGATGTGGCGCCGCAGCGCCTTCTCGAAGTCTTCGTACTCGTCGTGGGCGCCCTCGGCGATCCGGGTGAGCTGCTCGTCGAGCTGCTCGTGCTCGGCGCACAGCGAGTCGATGGTCGCGGTGTACACCTCGTCGGTGCGCAGCTCGCGGAACAGCCCGACCTCCTCGGCCTCCGTGTGCGGGAACAGCACCACGTCCAGTGCCTTGGCCGCGTCGAGGACGCCATCACCGGACTCGATCGCCCGCTTCAGGTCGCCGCAGAGGTTGACGATCCGGTAGTGCTCCTCCGAGAACCGGCCGATCAACGGCACGGACCTACAGCCGCAGTACTCACACATGACCCGACCGTACGCCCGCCGGCTCCATGGCCGCCCACAGGTCCTCCAGCGAGCGCCGCAGCTCGAGCATGCGTCGCTCTCCGAGCACCTGGGCCCAGTCGGCGTCGATCCGCTGCTCCTCGGTCCGCGCGACGGGGATCGCCCGCTGTCCGCGTTCGGTGAGCTTGATCAGCCGGGCGCGACCGTCACTCGGATCGGGGGTCCGTTCGACGATGCCCGCCGCCTCGAGCCGGTCGACCAGCGAGACCGCCGTCTGCTTCGCGATGCGGGCGCGATCGGCGAGCACCAGCAGCCGCGTCCCGTCGGGATCGAGCCCGGCGAGCAACCGGCCCTGCGCCCGGGTGAGCCCGCTGAAGCCGGCATCCTCGACCGCGTCGAAGATGCGGTCCTCGGTCGCGCGGTACAGCACGAACATCAACAGGCTCGTCGGCCACTCGCGCTCCACATTTCCTCCCCGTTCGCCACTTTCCCGCTTCCCAAAGTAGTCCTATCATCGTACTAATTGGGGGAAGGGGAAGGCCATGAACGACAACGAGGTGTGGGCGGCGGTCGACGATCGCCGGGCCGCGCTGGCGGACGTGCTGGCGGGGGCGTCCCCGGAGCAGTGGCGCCATCCGTCGCTGTGCGAGGGATGGACCGTGCGCGACGTCGCCGCCCATCTGACGATGCCGTTGCTGTCCACCGGGGAGCTGCTCCGGCTCGCGATGCGCTACCCGGGGAGCACCAACCGGCTGATCCGCGACGGTTCCATCGCCTTGGCCGCGCGCTACAGCACCGACGAGATCGTCGCGCGACTGCGCAGGCTGGTCGGCTACCACAAGCCGTTTCCGGGGTTGACCTGCCGCGAGGCGCTGATCGACGTCGTGGGGCACACCCTGGACATCGCCATCCCGCTCGGGCTCCCGGTGCAGCTGCCGCCGGAGCAGGTGGCCGAGGCGGCACGCCACGTCTGGTCGTACGGCGGCAGCAGGAAGAGCAAGGTCTTCAAGAAGCTGCCGTACGGCGGGCTTCGCCTGTCCGCCACGGACACCGCGTGGTCGGTCGGCGAGGGCGCCTCGGTGGAGGGCAGCATGACGGACCTGTTCCTGGTGCTGACCGGCCGTCCCGCGGGGCTTCCCGGGCTGCGGGGAGCGGGCACCGCGCAGCTGGCCGCGCACGCCGGGTGACGCCGAGGGCCGTACGCCGCCGCGACTTTCGCGTCGGCGTACGGCCCGGTGTCAGGCGAGGCAGGTCAGCGGCTTCCCGCCGTTGTACTGCACCATGTCGCCGATGGCGGCGAGCGTATCGATCTCGGCGCCGCGTTCGCCGCCGTCGAGCTCGGCGTACGCGCGGTGCAGGTTGCCGACGATGCGCTCGGAGTCGCCGAGGCCCGCGAACCTGCCGAGGTCGGTCTGCCGAGCGAGCTCCAGCGGAGGGACCCCGTCGGCGTGTCCCCGCACCGCCAGGTCGTTGACGAAGTGCAGGTAGTCGAGCACGTCGTCCACCACGGACATCGTGCACACGTCGCCGTGCCCCGGCACCACCACCTCGGCGTCGAACTGCTTGAGGCTCTGCACCACCTCGATCGCGCCGACGACGGAGCCCATCAGCAGGAACGGAGTGCCGCCGTTGAACAGCAGGTCGCCGCTGAAGAGCACCCGCCGTTCGGGGATCCACACGATCGAGTCGTTCGTGGTGTGCGCCGGGGAGCCCAGATGGCGAACCTCGCACCTGAGGTCGTCGACGTACAGATCCACGCCGTCGCGGAAGGTGAGGAACGGTGGAGCCGGCTCGATGTCGCCCCAATCGGGCCCTCCGTCGGGGTTGACGAAGATACCGGCGTTCTGCAGCCGCTTGATGCCCTCCTCGCCGTCCTCGACGATCAGCCGGCGGGCCTCCTCGTGCGCGACGATCGTGGCGCCGTCGAGCATGAAGTTGCCGTTGGTGTGGTCGCCGTGGTGATGGGTGTTGACCAGCGTGGTCACCGGGACGTTGGCGGTCCGGGCAATCGCCTCCTGGAAGGCGCTGGTGCGGGCGACCGTCGACGTGGTGTCGACCGCGATGGTGTGCTTCCTTCCCGCGAGGAACCCCATGTTGTTGATCCACCAGGAGCCGTCCGGCTGGATGTAGGCGAAGACGCCGTCGGAGACCTCCTCGACCCGCGCCGGGCCGAGTGGTGCGTGTGCATGTCCAGAGCTCATGACGCCTCCTGGGCGGTGGTGCCGGCTAGCTGATCGAGATGCCGACCAGCTTGGTGTCGAGGTACTCCAGGATGCCCTCCTGCGCGCCCTCGCGTCCGAGGCCGGACTCCTTCACCCCGCCGAACGGCGCGGCCGCGGACGTCGGGTTGATGTCGTTGATGCCCACCATGCCGAACCGGAGCCCCTCGGCCACGCGCAGCGCGCGACCGATGTCGCGGGTGTAGATGTACGACGCCAGGCCGTAGTCGGTGTCGTTCGCCATCTCGATGACCTCCTCCTCGTCGTCGAACACGATGATCGGCGCGATCGGACCGAACGTCTCCTCGCGGTAGATGTCCATGTCGGGAGTGACGTCGGCGAGCACGGTTGGCTCGAAGAAGTAGCCCTCGGCGTACTCGTCGCCGGCGACCCGCTTCCCGCCGGTCGCCAGGGACGCGCCCTTGTTGACGGCGTCGCGCACCTGGCGCTCCATCCGGTCGTGTGCATCCTTGTCGATCAGCGGTCCGATGCTGCTGCCCTCCGCCAGGCCGTGCCCGACCTTCATCTTCTCCAGGCGAGCGGTCAGCACCTCCAGGAACTTGTCCTTGATCGACGAGTGCACGAAGATCCGGTTCGGGCTGATGCACGCCTGGCCGGTGTTGAGCACCTTCACCATCGCGGCGCCGGTCGCCGCGTGCTTGGGGTCGGCGTCCCCGAACACGATGAACGGCGCGTGCCCCCCGAGCTCCAGCGAGACCCGCTTCATCTGGTCGGCCGCGCCGCGCGCCAGCAGCTTGCCGACCGCCGTCGAGCCGGTGAACGTCAGTTTGCGCACGGCCTTGTTCGAGACGAACTCGTCGCCGACCGGGACCGGGTCCAGGCACGGCACGAGGTTGATGACGCCGGCCGGCACCCCGGCCTCCTCGAGGATCTTGAACACCTCGATCGCGCAGATCGGGGTCTGCTCGGCGGGCTTCAGGACGACGGTGCACCCGGCCGCGAGCGCCGGCGCCACCTTGCGGGTGATCATCGAGATCGGGTAGTTCCACGGCGTCACCGCGCCGACGACGCCGACCGGTCCGTGCATCACGAGGAACCGCTGGTCGGCCCGCGCCGACGGGATGGTCTGCCCGTACACGCGCTTTCCCTCCTCCGCGAACCACAGCAGGAAGTCGGCCGCGTACTTGACCTCGATGGACGCCGCCCGCAGCGGCTTGCCCTGCTCGGTCGACATCAGCCGGGCGAGCTCGTCCTGGCGCTCCATCATCAGCGCGTACGCCTTGTACAGCACCTCCGAGCGCTGGTACGCCGTCAGCTTCGACCATGCGGGCAGCGCGCGGCTCGCGGCGTCGACGGCCGCGCGGACGTCCTCCCGTCCGGCGTCCGACACGCGGCCGATGAGCCGGCCGGTCGCCGGGTCGGTGACGTCGAAGGTCTTCCCGGAGTCGGCGTCCCGCCACTGTCCGTCGATGTAGATGCCTTGGACCGTGCCGTAGTCGAGGTCGCCCACGGGGACTCCTTTGGGTCGGCGCGCGCTCGCGCGAAGAAAATCGTTTCGACCAAGATAGCCACCCGGCGCGACCCCTCGAAGTTGACACTGCCGTCACGTACGGTGGAGTGATGACGACCACTCATGCCCAACAACGCAGCGCCCGGCCGGAATCGGCCGATCTCGACCACGAGGTGATCATCGTCGGCGCCGGGGTCTGCGGCATCTACCAGCTGTACCGCATGCGGGAGCTCGGCATCGACGCGACGATCCTCGAGGCCGCGCCGGAGGTCGGGGGCACCTGGTACTGGAACCGCTACCCCGGCGCCCGGTTCGACTCCGAGTCCGTCACCTACAGCTACTCGTTCTCCGACGAGCTGCTGCAGGAGTGGGACTGGAAGGAGCGCTTCTCGGGCCAGCCCGAGAACCTGCGCTACCTGCAGTACGTCGTCGACAAGTTCGACCTGCGCCGCGACATCCAGCTCGGCGTCAACGTCGACGGCATGACCTGGCGCGAGGACTCGCACAGCTGGGCGGTCCGCACCTCCGACGGCCGTGAGCTGACCAGCCGGTTCGTCGTACTGGGCATCGGCCTGCTGTCGGTGCCCACGCCGCCGAGCTACCCGGGGCTGGACACCTTCGCCGGAAAGTCCTCGCACACCTTCGATTTCTCGCTGCGTCCCGAGGACTGGGAGGGCAAGCGCGTCGGCGTCATCGGCGCGGGCGCCACGTCGATCCAGCTGGTCCCGGAGATCGCCAAGACCGCGGGCGAGCTGCACGTGTTCATCCGGCGACCCAACTGGATCGCCCCGCTGAACAACAGCGAGATCAGCCCGGAGGAGATGGCCGAGCTCAAGTCCCGGTACACCGAGATCTTCGAGGCGTGCGCCAAGACGCCGGGTGGTTTCGTGCACGACCCTGACCGCCGGCCCTTCTTCGAGGTTCCCCGCGAGGAGCGCCTCGCCCTCTGGGAGCGGCTCTACACCGAGCCGGGCTTCGGAATCTGGCTGGCGAACTTCCGTGACACCTTCATGAACGAGGAGGCAAACGCCGAGCTCTCGGAGTTCATGGCCGACAAGATCCGCGGCCGTATCGACGACCCGGAGGTCGCGGACTTCCTGGTGCCAAAGGACCACGGCTTCGGCGTCCAGCGCGTCCCGATGGAGACCAACTACCTGGAGGCGTTCAACCGCGACACCGTGCACCTGGTGAACCTGCAGAAGACCCCGATCCAGCGCATCACCCCCACCGGCATCGAGACGACGGACGGGGAGATCGAGCTCGACGTGATCATCTACGCGACCGGCTTCGATGCGGTGACCGGCGCGTACGAGCGCATGGACATCCGCGGCGTCGACGGACTGCAGCTCAAGGACGCGTGGGCCGACGGCCCGGTCACCTACTTCGGTCTCGAGGTTCCCGGCTTTCCCAACATGCTGATGCCGACCGGCCCGCAGAGCGCGTCCGCATCGACGAACTTCCCCCGCGGCATCGAGTACGGCGTCGACTGGGCGACCGACCTGATGAAGCACATGTGGGACAAGGGACTCACTCGCGAGGAACCGACGCGTGAGGCCGCCGAGGCGTGGGACGCGCACGTGAAGGAGCTGTACGGGTTCATGCTGATGCGCAAGGCGCAGGGCTGGTTCACCGGCTACAACTCCAACGTCGCCGGGCACGAGAAGGGCACCATCCGCTACGTCGTCTACAACGGGGGCGCGCCGAAGTTCCGTCGGCTGACCACCGAGGAGGCGGACGCCGGCTACCCCGGCCTGACGTTCGGCTAGCCACCGCTGCGGCAGGATCGAGGCGTGCAGCCGCTGACCGTTCATCGAACCGCCGTCGTCTACCGACGGCGGTTCGCCGTGCTCGCCGCGGTGATGGCCGTGAACTTCTCGATGCAGCTGCTCTGGATCGGCTACGCGCCGATCACCACGCAGGCGGCGGCGTACTACGGCGCGAGCGAGCTGCAGATCGGCCTGCTGTCGCTGGTCTTCATGGCGGCGTTCGTGCCGCTCGCGATCCCGGCGTCCTGGCTGCTGGACACTCGTGGGTTCCGCTTCGCCGTCGGCATCGGCTCGGTCGCGACGGCCGTGGCTGCGCTGGCCAGAGGTGCCGTCGGCGGCTCGTACGCCGGCGTCCTCGCGAGCACGATCGTGATCGCCTGCTGCCAGCCGCTGCTGCTGAACGCATGGTCGCTGGTGGCCGGAAACTGGTTCCCGGAGCGTCGGCGCGCCTCGGCGATCGGCCAGATCACGCTCGCCAACCTGCTCGGCACGGCTGCGGGCATGGTGGCGACGCCGCTGCTGGTCGAGTCGATGTCGATCGCGGCGGTGCAGCTCTGCTACGGGGCCGTCGCTGCGCTCAGCGCCGCGCTGTTCCTGACGGTCGCGCGCGAGCACCCGCCGACCCCGCCGGAGCCCGGCGAGATGCGAGTGCGCACGCAGATGCTGGCCGGGCTGCGGACCGCGATCACCACGCGCGGGATGGGGCTGCTGCTGGTCGCGGTGTTCGTCGGCATGGGGGTGTTCAACGGCATCGCCACGTGGATCGAGCAGATCGTGGCGCCGCGCGGGATGGACGCCGAGCAGGCCGGCCTGGTGGGCGCGGCCATGCTCGGGGGTGGTCTCGTGGGCGCCGTGCTGCTGTCCTGGTTGTCCGACCGGCTCCGCCGCCGGGTGGCGTTCCTCGTGGCCGGGCTGATCGGGGCCGCCGTCTCGCTCACCGGCTTCGCGTTCTCCTCGCTGCCCTGGCAGTTCTTCGTCTGCGCCGGGGCCCTCGGCTTCTTCCTCGCTGGTCTGCTTCCCCTGGTGATGCAGTACGCCGCGGAGGAGACCTATCCGGTCCCGGAGGCGACGTCCAACGGGCTGCTGCAGCTCGCCGGCCAGTGCGGGCTCGTGCTGGCGCTGCTGATGTCCGCGCTGCGCACCGCTGCCGGCTCCTACGTCGTCAGCCTGTCGTCCTTCGCGATCGCGCTGCTGCTGCTCGGCGGCCTGGTCGCCCGGCTGCGCGACCCGCGCATCCTGCGCGCGGCGACGGACTGACCGAGCCGTCGCGATTGTCGGTGCGTTGTCGTAGCGTCACCGGCATGACCGGTATCCCGACCTCCACCCGCCCGACGTTCCCTGACGGCTACGGGCTCCCGGCGTCCACCGACGGCCTGCTGTCGTGGTCGGACGTCGAGCCGCGGCTGGTCGCCGCGCAGCACTACTGGCTGGCCAGCGTCCGCCCCGACGGCCGCCCGCACTCGGTTCCCCGCTGGGGAGTGTGGGTCGACGGGCGCTTCTACTACGACGGCGCACCGACGACGCGGCACACCCGCAACGTCGAGCACAACCCGGCGATCACCCTCACCCTCGAGAGCGGCACCCAGGTCGTCATCGTGGAGGGCGAGTCGCACGCGACCCGCGCGGACGCCGAGGATCTCGGCGCGCGGCTCGCCGAGGCGTTCACGAAGTACCACGACGCGGGCTACGCACCGGGTCCCGGCTCGTGGGCCGGCGCGGACGGCGGCGGCCTGCGGGTCATCGCACCACACCGCGCGCTCGCCTGGTTCAGCTTCCCCGCCGACTGCACGCGCTTCACCTTCGCGCGGTAGCGCCCATGAAGGTCACCAGGGTCATCGCGGATCTGCACGTCGACGACATCGCGTCCGCCCGGGAGTTCTACGCCGGATTCCTCGGTCTGCGCCTCGAGGAGTTCAACCTCGGCTGGGTCGCCCGCCTCACCTCACCGGAGACCGGCGCGCACCTGCAGCTGGTGACCGAGGACGCGACCGCGCCCGCGGTGCCGGCCGTCTCGGTGATGGTCGACGACGTCGACGAGGCGTACGCCGAGGCGCTCCGCCGCGGCTACGAGATCCTGCACCCACTGCAGGACGAGGAATGGGGCGTCCGCCGGTTCTACCTCCGCGCGCCCGACGGCACCGTCCTGAACGTCGTCCGCGAGCGCCAGTAGCACCTCCCCCGTTGTGTTGTGACGACTTCGGGCGTCGTCGCCCGAAGTCGCCACAACACAACGGTCCGCCGCGGCGAGGTCGGTGACCCCGCTACCGGACGACGCTGCGGAACCGGCGCAGCCGGAGGCTGTTGGCGACGACGAAGACGCTCGAGAAGGCCATCGCCGCGCCGGCGAGCATCGGGTTGAGCAGGCCGAGCGCTGCGATCGGGATCGCCGCGACGTTGTACGCGAACGCCCAGAACAGGTTCGACTTGATCGTCCCGAGGGTCTTGCGCGAGAGCCGGATGGCGTCGACCGCGCTGCGCAGATCGCCTCTGACGAGTGCGATGTCGGACGCCTCGATCGCGACGTCGGTACCGGTGCCCATCGCCAGGCCGAGGTCGGCCTGGACCAGCGCGGGCGCGTCGTTCACGCCGTCGCCGACCATGGCGACCGTCTTGCCGGCCTTCTGCAGACCCGCGACGACGTCCACCTTGTCCTTCGGCAGCACCTCGGCGATGACCTCGTCGATCCCGACCTCCGCGGCGATCCGCTCGGCCACCGCCCGGTTGTCACCGGTCAGCAGCACCGGGGTCAGGCCGAGCTGTCGCAGCCGGGCGACGGCCTCGGCGCTGGTCGGCTTCACGGTGTCGGCGACCACGAGCACGCCGCGCGCCCGGCCGTCCCACCCGGCGACGACGACCGTCTTGCCCGCCTGCTCCGCGTCGACCTTGGCGGCGGCGACATCGCTCGACAGGCGCTGCGACCAGTCCTCCAGAAGCGACTCCCGGCCGACCACGACGGCGGCGCCGTCGACCACGCCCTGCACGCCCTTGCCCTCGACGTTGGCGAACTCCACCGGCGTCGGGAGGGAGCCGACCTCGGCCGCCGCTCCTGCCGCGATCGCCTGGCCGATGGGGTGCTCCGACGCGTTCTCCAGCGCACCGGCGTACCGCAGCAGCTCGGCGCGGTCCGTCCCCGGCTCGGTGACCACGTCGACAAGCGTCATCTTGCCCGTCGTCACGGTGCCGGTCTTGTCGAGCACGACCGTGTCGACCTTGCGGGTCGACTCGAGCACCTCGGGCCCCTTGATCAGAATGCCCATCTGCGCACCGCGTCCGGTCCCGACCAGCAGCGCGGTCGGCGTGGCGAGGCCCAGTGCGCACGGGCAGGCGATCACGAGGACCGCGACCGCGGCGGTGAACGCGGCGGATGCCGGGAAGCCGGCACCGAGCCAGCCACCGAGCACGACGACGGCGATAGCGATCACGACGGGCACGAAGACGCCGGAGATCCGGTCGGCGAGCCGCTGGACCTCGGCCTTGCCGGCCTGCGCGTCCTCGACGAGCCGCGCCATCTGGGCGAGCTGGGTGTCGGCGCCGACCCGGGTCGCGCGCACCACCAGACGGCCGCCGGCGTTGACGGTGGCGCCGGTGACCGCGTCCCCCTCGCCCACCTCGACCGGGACCGACTCGCCGGTGAGCATCGAGGCGTCGACCGCCGAGGAGCCGGAGACCACGACGCCGTCGGTGGCGATCTTCTCGCCGGGCCGGACGACGAACTCGTCGCCCACCCGCAGCTCGTCGATCGGGACCTTGACCTCGGCGCCGGCGCGCAGCACCGACACCTCGCGGGCGCCGAGCTCGAGGAGCGCCCGGAGCGCGGCCCCGGCCTGCCGCTTGGACCGCTTCTCGAAGTACCGCCCGGCGAGGATGAACATCGTCACCCCGGCGGCCGCCTCGAGGTAGATGTTCGCGGCGCCGTCCGACGGCGCCAGCGAGAACTCGAAGGGATGCACCATGCCGGGGGTACCCGCGGTCCCCAGGAAGAGCGCGTACAGCGACCAGAGGAAGGCCGCCCCCACACCCATCGAGATCAGGGTGTCCATGGTGGCGGTGCCGTGCCTGAGGTTGGCCCATGCGGCCTTGTGGAACGGCCAGGCGGCCCAGACCACGACCGGGGCGGCGAGCACCAAGGAGGCCCACTGCCAGTAGGTGAACTGCAGTGCCGGGACCATCGACATGGCGATCACCGGCACGGTGAGCAGGACGGCGCCGATCAGCCGCCGGCGCAATGCGGTCAGCTCCGGATCCGCCTGCGGGTCCTCGGCACCGGCCCCGGGGTCCGACGGGGGCGCCGGCAGTGCCGCGGTGTATCCCGTCTTCTCCACCTCGGCGACGAGCAGCGCCGCGTCATACCCGTCGGGCACGGTGACGCGGGCCTTCTCGGTCGCGTAGTTCACCGTCGCGGTCACACCGTCGAGCTTGTTCAGCTTCCGCTCGATCCGGTTGGCGCAGGAGGCGCAGGTCATCCCGCCGATCTCGAGCTCGACACTTCTTCCATCGACCGGTGGTGCCGAGGCACTCATCGCATCCTTCTCTCAGCTGGTGGGTCGTCACGGACCGTGCCGGTCAGTGACCTCCGTCGGAATCGTCGTGGGCCTGGGCGCCGTGCTCGGCATCGAGCACGAATTGCGCGGTGTGCACCTGTCCGTCGACCTGGAAGTCCAGGTACAGCAGGTACCGCCCGGCGGTGGGCGGCTCCGCCGTGAATGCGATCTGCGGGCCGGCGGTCTGTCCTGGTGCCGGCTCGGCTCCCTGCGCGTGCGTGTGCAGGTAGGCCAGGTCGCCCGCGCGCAGCACGACCAGGTGGCCGTAGGCCCCCAGGTACGGCTGGAGCGTCGTCACCGGCTGGCCGTCACGCGTGACGCTCAGGGCCAGGTCGCCGGGCTGCCCGGCGGTGAGGTCACCCGTCAGCGTGACAGCGAAGCCGGCCACCTCCGCCGTACGGGTGGGAGCGGGCGGCGCCGCGGTGACGCTGCCCGAGACGTCGACGGTGCGGGTCAGGGTGATGGCGGTGGCGTCCTTGCCGGTGGGCGTGAAGTCGGCGAACACCCGGTAGCTGCCGGCGGCGGTCCAGGTCCACGGCATCGACCACGTGCCGGTGCTCGCGTCGAGCACCGGGTGCACGTGACGGAACTGCGTGCCGTCGGTGCGCACCACGATCAGGTGCAGCTCCTTCTCGTGCGCCGTCGCGAATGTCGTGAGCGGAGCGCCTGCGGTGTCGAGGATCTGGAAGCTCAGCAGGCCGTCGGTGCCGGTGGTCGCGGGCGCGTCGATGGGCGAGAGCGCGAATCCATCGGCCGCGAGCGACAGCCCGGGCGGCTGCTGGTCGGCGCCGGCGGCGTGCTCGGCACCGTGCCCGCTGTCCGCTGCGTGCCGCGTCCAGGAGGCCACCGCGCTGTCGGGGACGACCGCTCCGGCGATTCCGTACGCGGCGGCGAACGCCACCGCCAATCCCCCCGCGTACGCCGCGAGGCGGCCACCGGCGTTCATCAGACGCGCACCGCGGAGTAGCCGGCCTCCTCGACCGCGGCCAGCACCTCGGCGTCCTCGATCTGGCGGTCGGACGTCACCACCAGCTTGCCGGTCTCGGCGCTCACCTGGATGTCCTGGACGCCGGGGATCTCGCCGACCTCTTCGCGCACCGACATCTCGCAGTGCCCGCAGGTCATGCCGGTCACCTGATACTCGCTCGCTGCCATCGGATATCCTCCTTCGACGGGATACCCCTAGTAGGTATCCGCTTGCACCAAACTTATACCCCCCTAGGGTACCCCGCAAGGCAGATCGCCTTGTCAGCGACCGCGAGCGAGGCGGGCACCATGACCGAGAGCACCCAGAACCTGCAGGTAGGAGACCGCTCGATCCGGGTCGCGGTCCGCGAGGGCAGCGCCGACCGGCCGCCGCTGGTCCTGTGCAACGGCATCGGGGCGCGGCTCGCGCTGCTGCAGCCGTTCGTCGACGCACTCGATTCCGAGATCGGCGTGATCCGGTTCGACGTCCCGGGTGTCGGCAGGTCATCGGCCCCCGGCATGCCGTACACGTTCGCCTCGGTCGCTCGGCTGCTCGGCGAGGTGCTCGACGAGCTGGGAGTAGACCAGGTCGACGTGCTCGGCTTCTCCTGGGGCGGCGGGCTCGCGCAGCAGTTCGCCCTGCAGAACCCGCGCCGCTGCCGTCGCCTGGTGCTGGTGAGCACGACGACCGGATCGCTGATGGTGCCCGCGTCGCCCCCAGCGCTGCTCGAGATGGCGGCCGCGTTGCGCGACCGAGAGCCCGGCTACGCGTCCCGCATCGCGGCAACCCTGTACGGGGGACGGCTGCGCGATGAGCCGCGCCTTGCCCGCCGCTACGTCTTCGGCCACTTCCCGCGCGCCAACGACGCCGGCTACCTGATGCAGGTGCTCGCGGCGGCATGCTGGACGAGCCTGCCCGCGCTGCCGCTGATCCGCCAGAAGACACTGATCCTGGCCGGGGACGACGACCCGATCATCCCGGTCGTGAACGCCCGGATCATGCATGCGCTGCTGCCCAACGCCGAGCTCGATGTGTTCGCGGACGGCCACCTGGGGCTGATCACCGGCGCTCGCGAGCTGGCCCCGCGCGTGGCGGAGTTCCTGGACGACTAGCGCTCCACGGGCCGGGCGCGGTCCTCGGCCCAAAGTCCCTGTCGTCGTCCCGACGCCCAGCGCAGACTGGTGTCCAGACGTTCGATCATCGCACCGCGGGCGCCACGCCTCGGGCTGCAGCGGAGGAGGGACGGGCCATGACCGTGATCTGGTTCATCGTCTGGTTGATCGCGAACAACGTGGGCACCCACGAGCCGTTGCTGTTCGACCCGGTGAACGTATGGACCGCGACGCTCATCGCCGCCATCGCGCTCGACCTCGGCGCCGCTCACGCGCGCCCGACGTCGCGGCGCCGCGGCGGTTGAGCGGGAGCGCCTCGGCCCTCGGCGTCCGGGACCATCGAGGGATCCCGGTGCGGTCCCCAGCCGCGCACTCCTCGCGGCGATTGTCGTCCACCGCGTATCTGCTCATGATCACGTTCCGGGTGTGGCTCATCGAGGTGCCGGTGGCTGCGCTGAACGCGTTCGTGCTGATGGACCGGGTGTACGCGCCACGGCTCGGCGCGCTGGCCGCGCACCAGATCGCGATGGCGACCCGGATCGGCTGGATCCTGGTGCTTGCCGGCGTCATCGTGCACTTCGCCGACACGTACGCCGCGCGCAGCCTGTTGCTCGCGGGCGCGTTCTGGACGGCCCTGTGGCTGGCGTTCGAGTGGGCCGGCAGCCTGCTGATCGGGCGTCCCGTCCACGAGATCCTGGTCGGCTGGCACGTCGAGCGCGGCTACTTCTGGCCGTATGTGCTCGTCGCGTATCTGCTGGCTCCGCTGCTGGTCGGATCGATCGTGCGGGCGATCGGGCGGCGCTCGTCAAGGTGACCGGTGGACCTGCTGCGGATCCTGACCGACGTCCTGGCGCCGCGAGCAAAAGGGCCCCCGCCGCTCTCGCGGCAGAGGCCCTTGCATTCTGGTGGAGCTAAGGGGACTCGAACCCCTGACCCCCTGCATGCCATGCAGGTGCGCTACCAGCTGCGCCATAGCCCCGTACTGCGAGAGATGACTCTACACCTGTTGCTCGGGCGCCGCACGGCGGGGTGGCGCACGTCGCGTCCCGCGTACCGCCAGCCCCGAGGTGATCTCCGCCAGCTCCTCGTCGCTGGCGATGTCGACGGACCGGACGTCGCGCGTCTCCTGCGGCGTACGCCGCACCGAACGCGCCACCATGCCGATCAGCAGCCCGAGGCCGAGGCCGACCACGCACGCCACGATCAGGCGCACCAGCCACTCCGGACCGGTGTGCTCGAGCTGGGAGCGGGTGATCGCCGGAAGGTCCGAGGTGCCCTGCAGCGCCGCGAGGGCGCCCGCTCCCCCGATCAGGTAGCGCGCTGCGGCGGATCCTCTGCGCAGCGCGGCGACGCCGAGCGCGCAGAGCCCCGCGACCGCGAGCGCCGGTACGGCGGCGGAGGCCAGTACGAAGCCGAGGCTGCCCTGGTAGGCGTCCTCGGGCAAGGGAGTGAGCGCGGCCTGCCCGATCGCCGCCGCGCCCAGCACGCAAGCGGCCACCACGAGCGGCGCGTCACCCGCACCGCGCGAACCGTTGGTTAAGGCGGAGCGGCGACCCGCCACACCGGCGACCACGCCGGCCAGCCCGAATCCCGCGGTCGCCAGCCACCAGGGTGCGGGGCTCGCGGGCACCCAGTACAGCTGCCCGGTGATCGTCGACTCCGGACGGTCGCCCTGGGTCGCGTAGATGTGCCAGTCGCGGATCACGTGGTGCTCGGTACCGGGATCGTCGCTCACCGCCGCCGGCGGCTCGGGGAGCATCCAGTGGATCCGGTGGTCGTGCCATCGGTAGACGCCGGTGTCGGAGACCTTCTTCCAGACGGGCGCACCCTCGCCGCGGTCGTCCGCCAGCCGAGCGGGCACGTCGCCGCCCATGCGGCTGGCGTTCAGGTAGGCCGCCTGGCTCTCCGTGTTGACCCACACGCCGTCCACGCTGGCCTTCAGATAGGGATCGCGGTCGCCGGGCTCCTTGTGCTGGTAGCCGTAGACGATCACCGGCGTGCGGGACGTCGATCGCACCTCGATGCGGTCCGCGGCGTCGGTGAGCCGGAACGTGACACCGTCGAGCGCCGGGCTGACGCTGGTGATCTCGCCGCGGTAGCTCGACGGCTCGCGTCCGCCGCCGAAGTGTGCGGCCGCGACGTCCGCGCCGCCGATCACCAGGCAGACGAGGGCGAGCGCCATCACCACCACGTCGGCGAACCGGCGCAGCAGCAGGGTCACTTCACGCCGATCGGCAGGTCGTGCCCGATGTCGTCGGCGTTGGTGTTCGCCAGCCACGCCACGTGCGCCTCGTTCGATGTGCCGTAGTAGATCGCCATCGTCGAGTGCGTCTTGCCGCCGTCCTCGGCGACCGGGACGCCGGTGGTGCTCTGCGCGGCCTCGACCGACGCGACGTCGCCGGTCAGCCCGACGTACTTCACCGGCAGCGCCCCGTCGAACTTCGACAGGTACGAGGCCAGCACCGGCGGCGTGTCGGTCACCGGATCGGTGCTGACGAAGACCACCTGCAGCTTCGAGCGGATGTCCTTCGGCGCCGCGTCGATCGCCGCGGAGAGCTGGCCCATGATGAGCGGGCACACGTCCGGGCAGTGCGTGTAGCCGAAGTAGAGGATGGTGGGGACGCCGGTCGTCCGGGCCTTGAAGTCGTACGGCTGACCGGTCTGGTCGGTGAGCGTGAAGCTCGGCCGCTGCCATTCGGGGTTCAGCTCGACGCCGCGGTACGCCGAGTCGTTGGCGACCTGCGAGACGCTCGCGACACCACCGCCCTGATCCGATGCGGCGCAGCCGGTCAGCGCGAGGGATGCGCCCACGAGGAGCGCGGCGGTCGAACGAAGTCGGCGGAGCATGATGTCCATTCTCTCGTGTTTCCGTGGTGGCTTGGTCACGTCGACGGCGCCCGCTCGGTGAGACCGACCACCGGCGCCTTCACGGTGATCGTTCCGGCGTGCTCGAGCACCAGCTTCAGGTTCACCGTCGAGCCCGGGACGATCGTCCCAGTGACGCCGTCGAGCATGAGGTGCCCGGACCCCGGCTGCAGGGTGACCACGTCGCCGGGCTCGAGCACCACCGTGGGGCTCGGCACCATCGACCCGGAGTCCATCGGCCCCTCGTCCGACATCGGCTTCTTGCCGACGTCGTGCAGCATCGCCGACTTCGCGACCGGGCTCGACACCGCGACCACGGTGTCGGCCGTGTCTCCGATGTTGCGGATGGTGAAGTAGGCCGCGGCGGTGTCCGTCGCGGGCTCCCGTACGTAGGCGCCGTACACCGCGATGCCGCCCTGCGTCACCGCGTCGGAGGGCAGCCGCGGGCTCCGGTCGCCGCCGCGCAGCCCCATCACGAGGGCGGTCGCGCCCAGCACCACCGCGAGCAGCGCGATCACCAGCCGCCACGGCAGCCGTCCAGGATCGACCTGATCAACCGACATCGATGCTCCCCTCCGCGCTCACCACGCCGAAGCCGGCCTCGGTGAACGTCACCGAGACCGTCCAGCCGCCGGACGCCGGCAGCTCGACACCGCTCGCGATGAAGTGTCCGGTGCCCACATTGCGGGCGGTGACGTCGAGCGGGCCGATCTGCGCCGCCGCGTTCTGCACGGTCACCGTGACCGCGTCGAGGTCGGCGAGCGCGTTGCTCCGGTCGAAGACGTACAGGTGCAGCGTGTTGGGTCCCTTGCGCGCCGGATCGAGGCTCGCTTGCGCCACATAGCCGTTGTCGAAGGAGATCTGCGCATCCCGGGCGACCGCATAGGTGTCCCGGGCCGGCGGCGTGGCGACGAGCACGGCCGCGACCGCGATCGCCGCCAGGCCGGCCACGGCCTCCGCGACCAGCGGACGCCGCAGCCGCGACAACGCCTGCCGCGCGTCATCGTCCGGCAGCGGGGACGACCGGCTCCGCAGCAACCGCCGGGTGAGCACGGCCGCGCCGAGCGCGACCGCGAGCAGGGTCGTCTTGGCCACCAGCAGCCGGCCGTACGCCGTCCCGAACAGCGCTCCCCAGGAGCCAACCCGGACCCACGCCTCGGCCACGCCGGTCACGACGATGACGCTCACCAGGGCGGCCGCGACCGGGGAGAAGCGCAGCGCTACCGCGCGCTGCTCGTTGGCGCTCAGGCCGGCCGCGCCGAGCACGGCCAGCAGCAGGACCGCGAGGCCGCCGATCCACGCCGCGGCCGCCGACAGGTGCACCGTGCCGCCGAGGACGGCCAGCCACGGGAGGCCGTCGGAGACCGCGTGCCCACTCGCCGCGTACGTCGCCGCGGTAGCGACCACGGTCCCCGCCGCTGCCCAGGCCACCGGCCTGCGGTCGCGGTCGGCGTCGTACCACTCCCACAGCAGCACCCCCAGGACGCCGAGCAGCACGAGGCGCACGGCGCTCATGCGACCCACCTCCGTCTCGAGCGTCGCCGACATCAGCGTGGGATCGAGAACCGAGCCGACGCCTCGACCGGCGGCGTACGGGCCTTGCAGCAGACCACCGAGCACCGTCGCGCCCAGCGCCCCGTCGAACCCGATCCACGCCCACCGACGCAACCGCGCGACTGCCCGCATCGCCGGATCGAGCAGCGCCAGCAGCACGGCTCCGGCGAGCAGCGCGAGCCCGCTGTAGCCGATCCACCGCACGAGCGGGTACAGCACGCCGATCACCGGGTCGTCGCCCGCGCCGTCCAGCCGCGTGCCGTTGGAGTCGATCTGCGGAGGCGTCGCGTTGCCGACGGCGAAGGAGATCGCGCCGGCCACCGGATGCGAGTCGTCCGACAGCACGCGATAGGTCGCGACGTAGCCGCCGTCACCGAGCGCCGACGGCAGCGACACCTGCACGGCGCTGCCGTCGACCGACACGTTGCCGGTGTCGACGCGCTCCCCGGCGGCGTCCAGCACCCGCAGGTATCCGGCGGACAGGCTCACCGACTCCGAGAACTCGATGCGTACCGACGTCGGCGCGGTGGCCAGCACGTCGCCGTTGCCCGGCGTCGAGGTGACGAGGGAGGCGTGCGCCCAGGCGGCGGTTCCGGTGCCGAGGACGGCGACGACGGCGAGCAGCACGGCCAGGACCGTCCGCCGCACCCGGCAGATCAGCTGGGTCACCGCGGCATCAACCCACCCAGCCGTGCAGATGCGGACGGCTCGGCGGCCGGCACCGGCCGCCAACCGCGACGCCGCCGCATCAGCCACGCCACCACCGCCACCAGGAGCAGCCCGAGAGCGACCAGCGCGTGCGAGAGCACCCGCTGCACCGAGACCGCCCCGTCGGCCAGGTCGCGCACCGAGGCATAGCCGAGGACGGCCACCAGGCCGCCGATCGTCGGCAGCAGGGCGAACGCGGCGTGCGGGCGCAGCGCGGCCGTAGCGAGCCCGAGGCCGATCGCGATGTTCCACGCGCCGGACTCCGCGGCGGCGTGCAGGCCCTCGTCGTGCGAGCTGCCGAGCAGCAGCAGGACGCCGACGACGAGCTGTGCGATGGCCACCGCCATCAGTGCGGCGCGCGCCAGCGACAGGCCGAAGGACGGCCGCGGGACGCTGCCGAGAATCGCCGAGAGGATCCGCTCGGTCAGGTCAGGGACGTCGTCCGCGGCGCGCATCCGCAGCGGACGCAGCAGGCTCGGCACGTCGCGGGCCCACGCGGCACACTGCGCGCAGCGCGCCAGGTGCAGGGACGTCTCGACCGGCGCCGGCTCGCCGTCGAGCTGCGCCGACAGCGCCTCGCGGCACGTCGCGCAGGTCACGTCGAGCCCCGCACTACCCTGGTCGTCAGCTGTCCGCACCGTCGCCTGCTTTCTCCCTCGGAGGGGGTAGTCGACCTGCCGGCACCGAAAGTTCCCGACCCGAAGCGAGCCCGATGAACAACGCGCCTACCTCGGCCGAGGTCACGCGGTGGGCGATCCGGGCCGGCAAGGGCGACATGACGGCGATGGCGTTGTTCGTGCGCGCCACCCAGGGCGAGGTGTGGCGGGTGTGCGCGCACCTCGGCAACCGATGGGCCGCCGAGGACCTGACGCAGGAGGTCTACCTGCGGGCCCACCGGTCGCTGCCGAGGTTCCGGGGTGACTCCTCCGCGCGAACCTGGCTGCTGACCATCGCCCGGCGCGTGTGCGCCGACCACGTGCGCGAGCAGCAGCGCCGCCCCAAGACCGCTCCGCTGGACGAGGCCGCCGAACCCGTCGACGAGGGCGGCGACCCCGCGTCGTACGCCGCGCTGCGCGGCCTGCTGGAGACCATCGACCCCGACCGCAAGGAAGCTTTCGTGCTGACCCAGTTGCTTGGGCTCGGCTACGCCGAGGCCGCGGACGTGTGCGGGTGCCCGGTGGGAACGATCCGGTCGCGGGTCGCCCGAGCCCGCGACGACCTGGCGAGCGCCGTCCGCGCCGCGGAGGACGTCGCCGCCGGCTGAGGCCGATACCGCCGGCTGAGGCCGATACCGCCGCTGTGCTGGGGATATGGCCGCCTGCGCAGCCCCCGCAAAACCCCGGGAAAAATCTTCGGATCCTTGAGGAACCTGGCGGCACGGGTGAGCATCAACTAGAGGCACAACCTGATCGTGCCGATGCGGCACCCCCCTGATCATCCACTCAGACACTCAAGTGCCTTTTCCACAAGGAGACCATCATGGAGTACTTCGACACTGACGGCAACGGCGTTGCCGACTCGGTCGGCTACGACACCAACGGGGACGGTGTCCTCGACACCTTCGAGGTCGACACCGACGGCGACCAGTGGGCCGACACCACCGTCACCGACTTCAACAACGACGGCTACGCGGACGGCTACGCCGCCGACCCCTCGGCGCCCGGCGGTGACTACTACGCCGGCGGAGAGACCACCGCGGCCGGTGGCCACACCTACGACTCGGACGGCGACGGCGTCGCCGACCAGGTCGGCTACGACACCAACGGCGACGGCGTCGACGACACCTACAACATCGACACCAACGGCGACCAGTGGACCGACACGACCGTGACCGACTTCGATCACGACGGCTACGCGGACGCCGGTTCGTCGCAGCCCTACGCCAACCAGTACGACACCGGTGGCTCGGCCGGCGGCTCGACGTCCTCCGGCTCGTCGGGGTCGGCCGCGGCGTCGTCCGGCCCGCACTACTACGACTCGGACGGTGACGGCGTCGCCGACCAGATCGGCTACGACACCGACGGGAACGGCGTCGACGACGTGTACGAGGTCGACACGGACGGCGACCAGTACACCGACACCACCGTCACCGACTTCGACGAGGACGGCTGGTCGGACCAGCAGGTCTAGCCACATCGCACGTCAAGAGGGGCCAGGCAGCTGCCTGGCCCCTCTTCGCGTGTGTCAGCGAGCCTCGTCGAGGGCACGTACGAGACGCGTCGACGCGGTGTTGCGGTACGACGACTCGACGAGCTCGCCGACCTCGTCCCAGTCGGGCTCGGCGGTACGGAAGTCCAGCCCCAGCCAGCCGGCCGGCCCGTAGTAGCCGGGCACGAAGAAGCGCTCGTCCTGCAGCAGCGCCTCATGCTCGAGCTGGTCCGGCAGGAACAGCACCGACTGGGCGTACCGATCGCTCGCGTGGTCACCCTTCACGACGCCGCCGAAGACGGCGAACACCTTCTTGGTGTGGAACACGGGGTGTCCGTGCGAGGTCTTCTCGGTCGCCTCCGGCAGCGCGAGGCACACCTCGCGCAGCCGCGCGAGATACGGATCGTCGTCGGTGAAGCGCGGCGGATGTGCCATACCGGCCACGGTAGCCGACGGCCGGACGAGCTCCGGCCAGAAACGAGTTCTGCGGGGCAGTAGGACACGCTATCGGGTGATTAGCGTGTCCTACTGCCCCGCAGAACTGGGGAACGGTGGAGGTGGCGGGAATCGAACCCGCGTCCTATGGCGGTTTGACAGGGCTTCTCCGGGCGCAGTGCACGTGGTCGCTACTCGGCCCCAGGATTCATGTGCACAAGATCCTGTGACGGGCCCAGCCACTGTGAGATGTCCCGCGCGACCCCGTGGCCGGGTCGGTTGGTGATCCTCCTAGTCGATGCCAGGGTCCGGGCCGGAGGCCTCCCGGTCTGACAGACTCGCCTACTGCTTAGGCAGCGAGGGCGAAGTCGCGCTGATTAGATTCGGCGCTTATTGGTTTACGACGCATGGTTAACGAGATCATCGTCGCCTTCCTCGGCCCGCTTCACCTGTCGCGACGTCCACAGTCGAGACCATTCACCCCCGTGATGGGGATGACGCCGGTGAAAGCGTCATTGTCATCCCTATGTAGTTGTCGGCCGTTCAGTGTACGTCGAAGGAACGGTCCCCCGCGAGCGGATATTCCCGCGGCGATGTCGGCCTAGAGATCGAGCAGCAGCCGGGCCGGCGCCTCGACGCAGTCGGCGACGTACCGCAGGAACCCGCCGGCCACCGCCCCGTCGCACACCCGGTGGTCGAACGCGAGCGTCAGCTGGGCGACCTTGCGGACGGCGAGCGTCCCGTCGAGGACCCACGGACGGTCGATGATCCGGCCGATCCCGAGGATGGCCACCTCGGGGTGGTTGATGATCGCGGCTGAGCCGTCGACCCCGAACACGCCGTAGTTGTTCACCGTGAAGGTGCCCCCGCGCAACGCCTCCGGCGGCAACCGGCCGTCGCGGGCCTGCTCGGTCCGCCGGGACAGCGCCTCGTCCAGCTCGGCCAGCGACATCGCGCCGGCGCCCTGCACGACCGGTACGACGAGTCCTCGTTCGGTCTGCGCGGCGAAACCGAGGTTGATCGCGTCGTACTGCGAGATGACGCCGTCGGCGACGCACGCGTTCAGCTCGGGGAACCGCCGCAGACCCGCGATCGCGAAGCGCGACAGCAGTGCGAGCACACTCAGCGGGTGCTCGGTCGAGCGCAACGCCGCGAGGGCCTCGAGGAACGCGGTCGCATCGACGTCCACCCAGACGGTCGCCTCCGGGATCTCGCGCCGCGAGCGGGAGAGCTTGTCGGCGGCGAACCCGCGGGCGCCCGCGAGCGGGATCCGCCGCACGCCGCGGGTCTCGGCACGGTCGGCGGCCGGCGCGCCCGCCGGCTCGGCGGCCGGCTCGTCCGCCGGCGCTAACGCCGCGTGCCGCGCGGCGATCGCCCGCTCGACATCGACGCGGCAGATCACCTCGCCGTCCTGCGGCACAACGTCCTCCAGCGCGATGCCGGCATCACGGGCGAGCCGCCGTACGACCGGCGAGATGACCCCGCGGGTGGCGGTTCCCGGCCTCTTGGCGCTCGATGCACGACGGCGCCGCCGCGCCGGCTCGTCGGGGACGCCGAAGCCGACCAGCACCCTCCCGCCGTCGGTGTCCTCCTTGCTGCTGGCGGCGACCGCGTCCTCGCCGGCGACCGGCTCCACCTGGATCAGCAGCTGACCGACCGTCGCGGTCTCGCCCTCCGGGACGGCGATCCGGGTGACCACGCCCGCGTACGGGATCGGGATCTCCACCACGGCCTTGGCGGTCTCCACCTCGACGACCGGCTGGTCGATCACGACCTCGTCCCCCACTGCGACCAGCCAGCGCAGCACCCGCGCCTCGGTCAGCCCCTCGCCGAGGTCGGGCAGCGTGAGCTCGGCCATCAGTAGGCCACCTCCTGGACGGCGCGATCGTGCCACTGCAGACGGTCGACGGCGTCGAGGATCCGGTCGACGTTCGGCAGGTGGTGCTCCTCGAGCCGCGGCGGCGGGTACGGGACGTCCCAGCCGGTCACCCGCAGGACCGGGGCCTGCAGGTGATGGAAGCACTGCTCGGACAGCCGGGCCGCGACCTCCGCGCCGTAGCCGCCGAACCGCGCCGCCTCGTGGACCACCACCGCGCGACCGGTCTTGCGGACGGAGTGGGCGGCGGTCGCGTCGTCGAACGGCGACAGCGACCGCAGGTCGACCACCTCGATCGACACTCCGTCTGTCGCGGCCGCCTCGGCGGCGTCCAGCGCCGTGGCGACGGTTCCGCCGTACGCGACGAGCGTGACGTCGGAACCCGCCCGCCGCACGACGGCGGCGTCGAACGGGGCGACCGGCCGGTCGCCGACCTCCCCCGTCGTCCAGTACCGCCGCTTCGGCTCGAGGAAGACCACCGGATCGTCGCACGCGATCGCCTGCCGCAGCAGGTGGTAGCCGTCGTCCGCGTCGGACGGCGAGACCACCGTCAGCCCGGGAGTGTGCGCGTAGTACGCCTCGGACGAGTCGCTGTGGTGCTCCACTCCTCCGATCCCACCCCCGTAAGGGATGCGGATCACCATCGGCAGAGCGACCGCGCCACGCGTGCGGTTGCGCAGCTTCGCGGCGTGGCTGGCGATCTGCTCGAAGGCCGGGTAGGCGAAGGCGTCGAACTGCATCTCGACGACCGGGCGCAGGCCGTTCATCGCCATCCCGATCGCGGTGCCCACGATGCCGGCCTCGGCGAGCGGTGAGTCGAAGACGCGGCGCTCTCCGAACCGCGCGGCGAGCCCGTCGGTGACCCGGAAGACCCCACCCAAGGTCCCGACGTCCTCCCCGAACACCAGCACGGAGTCGTCGGCCTCGAGCGCGTCGGCGAGGGCGTGGTTGATCGCCCCGGCCAGGCTGATCCCCGTCATGACTGCTTCGACTCCTCCAGCACCATCGCTCGCTGCGCGCGCAGGGCCGCGCGGGGCGTGCCGTAGACGTGATCGAACATGGCCGCGGGGTCGATCGGACGATCGGCGTTCAGTGCCGAGCGAGTCTGGGCGGCGAGCTGCTCGGCGGCCTCGGCGAGCTCGCGCTCGGCGGTGTCGTCGAGCAGGCCGCGGTCGCTCAGGTAGATCCGCAGCCGGTCGATCGGGTCCCGGCGACGCCACGCGTCGACCTCGGACTGCTCGCGGTAGCGGCTGGCGTCGTCCGCGTTGGTGTGCGCCTCCATGCGGTAGGTGATCGCCTCCACCAGCGTCGGCCCCTCTCCCGCGGCTGCCCGGTCGCGGGCGAGCTCCAGGGCGGCGTACACCGCGGCGGCGTCGTTGCCGTCGACGATCATCGACGGGACGCCGCAGCCGATTCCCTTGTATGCCAGGGAAGCGGCAGCGGTCTGCTTGGCCAGCGGGACACTGATCGCATACCCGTTGTTCTGGATCAAGAACACCACGGGCGCCTTCCAGACACCCGCGAAGTTGAGCGCCTCGTGGGCGTCGCCCTCGCTGGTGGCGCCGTCGCCGGTGAGCACCAGGCACACCGAGTCCTCGCCGCGGAGCCGGGCGGCGTGGCCGACCCCGACCGCGTGCAGCCCGTTGGTGGCCAGCGGCGTGCACTGTGGCGCCGTACGCCGCTCGATAGGGTCGTAGCCGCAGTGCCAGTCACCGGCCAGCAGCGTGAGCACCTCGAGCGGCGGGAGGCCCCGGCTGACGAGCGCGACGCTGTCGCGGTAGGTGGGGAACAGCCAGTCCTCCGCCCGCAGCACCCGCGCGGCCGCCACCTGGCACGCCTCCTGCCCGCGCGACGACGGATACACCGCCAGGCGTCCCTGCTTGGTCAGCGCGGTCGCCTGCTGGTCGAACCGACGTCCGATCACCATCGCCTCGAAGAGACCGACGAGCACCTGCTCGTCCGGCAGCTTGAGCTGGTCGCTGTCCGCAGCGTGGCCGTCGGCGTCGATCAGGGTGATCGGGCGCCCGGTCGGTGGGAGCAGATTCTCGGTGGTCATGGCGAGCTCCTGACGAGACGGCGTCCTCATCAGTGTGATCGGGGCCATAGCCATCCGTCCAGAGCGGCGGCGGATACGCTGGAGCATCTGCAACCAGATCGCACGGTCGGAGGCAACATGCCTGAATCGGAGCCGAAGGACGCGGGGCGGACCGGACGAACGGTCGATCTCGACGCGACCGACCGGCGCCTCATCGCGGCCCTCGAGGCCGACGCGCGCATCTCCATTCGCGCGTTGGCCGAGAAGCTGCGGATCTCCCGGGCGACGGCCTACGACCGCATCGAGCGCCTGCATGCCCGCGGCGTCATCACCGGCTACACGGTGACCACCGACCCGGACAAGCTCGGCGTCGGGTTGTCGGCGTACATCTACCTGCGGATCACGCAGCAGTCGTGGAAGTCGGTCCGCGAGCAGGTGCGGGTGATCCCCGAGGTGGCGCACGCGGCTCTCGTCAGCGGCGAGTTCGACCTCATCCTGATGGTGCGGGTCTCCGACGCTGTCGCGTTGCGCACGCTGGTCCTCGACCGCCTCCAGGCGATCCCCGAGGTGCAGGCCAGCCAGACCGTGCTGGTGCTCGACGAGATGCGCTGATCGACGGCGTCCCCCCGCCCGTTGTCTTGTTGCGGCTTCGGGCGACGTCGCCCGAAGTGGTCACAGCACAACGGGCCGGGGGCATCCCGTCAGGGCAGCGGCCGGACGTCGGCCGGCAGGGCGCCGCGCAGGACGCCCGCCATCTCGTCGATGAGGTCGCGCTGCACGCTGGAGGCGCGGCGAACCAGCGCGATCTCGCGGTACGGCGCCGGCGCCTGCAGCTCACGCAGGGCGATGCCGGGATTGCGCACGACCGGCGGTGCGACGGACAGCCGCGGCATCAGTGTGACGCCGACGCCGGCTGCGACCATGAGGCGCAGTGTTTCCAGGCTGGTGGCCTGGAACCCCTTGCGCTCCTGCACACCGGACATCCGGCACACCTCGAGGGCCTGGTCGCGCAGGCAGTGCCCATCGGCCAGCAACAGCAGGTCGTCGGCGGCCTGGGCGCTCCGCAGCGGTCCGGGGAGCTCGGCGAGCCGGTGACCCACCGGCGTGGCGAGCACGAACTCCTCGCGAAAAAGCGGCTCCACGTGCAGGGCGGCGTCGTCCTGCGGCAGCGCGACCAGCGCCGCGTCGAGGCTTCCGGCGCGCAGCTGCGCCAGCAGCTCCTCCGTCTTCTCCTCGACGAGCAGGATCTCCAGATCGGGGAATCCGCGCGTCAGCGACCCGATGACGTGCGGCAGCAGGTACGGCGCGAGCGTCGGGAACGCGCCCAGCCGGATCGTTCCTCCGTTCGGGCTATGCACCTGGCGGGCGATCTCCCGGATCTCGCCCGCCTCGGCGAGGATCCGCCGAGCGCGCCGCACGATCCGCTCCCCCACGGCGGTGAACAGCACCTGCCGCGATCCACGCTCGACGAGCTCGACGCCGAGCTCGGTCTCGAGCTTGCGCACCTGCGTGGACAGCGTCGGCTGGCTGCAGTCACTGGCCTCCGCGGCGCGACCGAAGTGCCGGTGCTCGTGCAGAGCCACCAGGTACCCCAGGTCGCGGATGTTCATACCCCGCTCCGCGCCCCGATGTCGGCCGGCTCGGATGCCGGCACCTCCTGGCGGATCAGGTGGTCGAAGGCGCTCAGCGCCGCAGTCGCGCCGTCGCCCATGGAGATGACGATCTGCTTGTACGGCGCCGTGGTGGCGTCTCCGGCCGCGAAGACGCCCGAGACGTTCGTGGCGCCGCGGTGGTCCACCTCGATCTCCAGCCGCTCCGACAGCGTCACGCCCGAGTCCTTCAACCACTCGGTGGCCGGCAGCAGACCGATCTGGACGAACACGCCGCTGACGTCGAGCCGTCGGCGCTCACCGCTCGCGCGGTCCTCGTACAGCAGGCCGGTGACCTCGTGGCCGTCACCGGTGATCTCCGTCGTCCGCGCCGACCTGATGACCTCGACGTTCGGCAACGAGCGCAGCTTGCGCAGCAGCACGTCGTCGGCGCGCAGCTCGTCGAGGAACTCGATCACGGTCACGTGGTCGACGACGCCCGCGAGGTCGATGGCGGCCTCGATCCCGGAGTTGCCGCCGCCCACGACGGCGATCGGCTTGCCCTTGAACAGCGGGCCGTCGCAGTGCGGGCAGAACGTCACGCCCTTGTTGCGGTACTCGGCCTCACCGGGGACGTCGAGGGTGCGCCAGGCCGCGCCGGTCGCGAGCACGATCGTCCGCGCACGCAGCGATCCGCCGCCTTCGAAGGTGACCTCGTGCAGGCCGCCGTCCCGCGCGCGCCGCAGCGACGCGGCCCGGACGTTCTTGATCTGGTCGATGTCGTACCGCGCCATGTGCTCGGCGAGCGCGGCCGCCATCTGCCGTCCCTCGGTGTGCGGCACCGAGATGAAGTTCTCGATCGCCATCGTGTCGAGGATCTGGCCGCCGATCCGCTCGCCGGCCAGGCCGGTGCGGATGCCCTTGCGCGCGGCGTAGACCGACGCCGCCACCCCGGCGGGCCCACCGCCGACGACCAGCACGTCGTACGGGTCGCGCTCGTTCAGGGCCTCCGCGGTGCGTGCGCCCGCGGTCTCGTCGAGCTTGGCGACGAAGTCGGCGATGTCCATCCGCCCGGAGGCCAGCTCCTCGCCGTTGAGGTAGACGGTCGGCACGGCGCGGATCTTGCGCGCGTTGACCTCGTCCTGGAACAACGAGCCCTCGACCGCGGTGTGCTTGATCCGCGGGTTGAGCACCGCCATGGTGTTGAGCGCCTGGACGACGGTCGGGCAGTTCTGGCAGGTCAGCGACATGTAGGTCACGAACTCGTAGTCGCCGTCGAGGTCGCGCACGGCGTCGATGAGCGCCTGCTCCTCCTTAACCGGGTGGCCGCCCACCTGCAGCAGCGCGAGCACCAGCGAGGTGAACTCGTGCCCCAGCGGCAGCCCGGCGAACCGCACCGAGATGTCGGTGCCCGGGCGGACGATCGCGAAGGACGGCGCCCGGTCGTCGTCGTCGGTGCGGACGTGGCTGACCTTCGCCGAGCAGGCGGCGATCCCGTCGAGCAGCTCGGCCATCTCCCGAGACTTCGGCTGGCTGTCGTCGAGCGTGCTGCGCAGCTCGATGGGCTCGCGCACGAGCTCGAGGTACTGGGTCAGCTGGGCGGTGAGGTCTGCGGTGAGCATGCGGTTTCTCCGGGGTCGCGGGTGCGGAAGGTGGCGGGCCCGAGGCCGGCAGCGGCCGGCCCCGGGCGTCGGGTCTGCGCCGAGCGCTAGATCTTGCCGACGAGCTCGATGCTCGGGGTGAGCGTCGCGGAGGCCTCGTCCTCTTCCCACTTCGCCGGGCAGACCTCGCCCGGGTGGTTGCGCACGTACTGCGCGGCCTTGACCTTGCGCATCAGCTCCGCCGCGTTGCGACCGACACCCTCGCAGGTCGTCTCCATGAACTGGATGACGCCGTCCGGGTCGATCAGGAAGGTGGCGCGGTCGGCGAGGCCCTGGCCCTCGCGCATGTTCTGGAAGTTGTTGGTGATCACGCCGTTCGGATCGCCGAGCATGTAGTACTCGATCTTTTTGATCTCGGCCGACGTGTCGTGCCACGCCTTGTGCACGAAGTGGGTGTCGGTGGAGACCGAGTACACCTCGACACCGAGCTTCTGCAGCTCGTCGTAGTAGTCGGCGAGGTCGGCCAGCTCGGTCGGGCAGACGAACGTGAAGTCGGCCGGGTAGAAGAAGAAGATGGCCCACTTGCCGAGCACGTCCTGCTCGGTGACCTCGACGAAGTCCTTCTCGGTCGCCTTGTACGCGCTGGCGGTGAAGGGCTGGATCTTGGTGTTGATCAGGGACATGTCTGGCGATTCTCCATTTCGGTTGAGTCCGCCGCAGCACCGGCGGCGTTATAGCCAACCTATATCAAATCCCCGCTTAACGAGAGGTTCTATCGATCGTTTGTGGCCGAACTCTCCACCTGCGGGTCGGGGATGCGCATCAGCCGCTTGCCGTTGTCCCACAGCACCTTGCGCAGCCACTCGTCGCCGAAGCCGAAGCGGTCCAGGGCCTCGAGCTGGTGGGCGTACGGGTACGGGATGTTCGGGAAGTCCGAGCCCAGCACCACCTTGTCGCCCAGCGCCGCCAGCCGCCACAGGTACGCGTCGGGCATCGGCGCGAGCTGATTGGTGAAGTCGGTGCCGGCCATGGTGGTGTCCAGGTGCACGTTCTCGAACTCCTCGGCGAGGTCCGCGAAGGCGTCGTACTCCCCCATGCCCAGATGCGCGATCACCAGCGTCAGCCGCGGGTGCTTGCGCAGCACCGCGCGTACCCGCTCGCTGCCGGTGTACTCCCCGGGCAACGGCGCCGATCCGGCGTGGATCACCACCGGGGCACCGGCGTCCTCGAGCATCTCCCAGGCCGGCCACAGCTGGTCGTCGTCCGGGGCGAACTGGCCGACCTGGACGTGCATCTTGAACAGCCAGGCGCCGCGCGCGAGCGCCCGGCGCACGTACCGCTCGACGTCCGGCTCCGGGTAGAACGTGCCGCAGTGGACGGCGTCCGGCACCCGCTGCGCGAACTCCGCGCACCAGATGTTGAGCCACTCGGCCATGCCGGGCTTGTGCGGATAGCACAGCGCGGGGATCGCCTTCAGCCCGAAGAACCGGCACAGCTCCAGGCGCTTCTCCTCGGAGTAGCGGTAGGTGATCGGCCACTCGCGTCCGTAGTTGGAGCTGCCCTGGTCGAAGTACGCCCATACCTTCGCGAGCATGTTCTCGGGCAGGAAGTGCACGTGGATGTCGGCCAGCCCGGGGATCCCGAGACGCCTGACGTAGGCAGGGATCGCGCCGTCGTTCTTCGGAGGGTTCATTCCTCCGAACCTACCGCCCCTTGAAACGGCGCCCCATCTCGCGGCGGATCTCCTTCTCGGCGTCCCGCTTGGCGATGTCCTGGCGCTTGTCCCATTCCTTCTTGCCCTTGCCGAGGCCGATCTCGACCTTGACCTTGCCGTCCTTGAAGTACATCGACAGCGGGACGATCGACACGCCGCCCTCGTGCGTCTTCTGGGCGATCTTGTCGATCTCCCGGGCGTGCAGCAGCAGCTTGCGCGTCCGCCGCGGGAGGTGGTTGGTCCACGAGCCCTGGGTGTACTCCGGGATGTGCACGTGGTGCAGGAAGACCTCGCCGTCGGAGACCATCGCGAACGAATCGGCCAGGCTCGCACGCCCGGCGCGCAGCGACTTCACCTCGGTGCCCTGCAGCACGATCCCCGCCTCGTAGGTGTCGGTGATCGTGTAGTCGTGGCGGGCGCGCTTGTTGCTGGCGATCAGCTTGTTCCCGGTCTCCTTGGCCATTCGGCCATTCTCCCAGATCAGGTGCGGACGTAGAGCCGCAGCGTCAGCCAGGCGGTCAGGCCGGCCAGCACGATGCCGGCTCCGGCGATCAGCGGCGACACCGCCCAGATGTCGGAGGCGTAGACCGGCGGGATGGTCCCGTGCTCGACGACGCTGGCGAAGGCGCCCTCGAACAGCAGCCGCTTGAGCATGAACAGGCCGCCGATCGCCAGGCCGGCGCCGATCAGGCCGGCAACCGCCGCCTCGATCACGAACGGCACCTGGGTGTACCAGCGCGAGGCGCCGACCAGGCGCATGATGCCGGTCTCGGTGCGCCGCGTGAACGCCGCTAGCTGCACGGTGTTCGAGATCAGCAGCAGCGCCGCCACGGCGCCGGCGATCGCGATGGCGATCACCGCGCTGCGCAGGCCGTTGAGCACCGAGAACAGCCGGTCGAGGATCTGGCCCTCGTCACGCACCGAGTCGACGCCCTTGTCGAAGGTGGGCACGCCGCCGTTCGTCGACACCGTGAACGCCTTGGCGATGGCCTCGTAGTTCTCCGGGTTCACCAGGCTCACCCGGTAGGACGCCGGGATGGCCTCCTTCGGGGTGTTCTTCACGAGGTCGGGCTGCGACTCGAACTGCTTCTTGAACCGCTCGTACGCCTCGTCGCGCGACTCGTAGGTGACCGCCTTCACCTCGCCCTTGTCCTTCAGCCCGTCGAGCTTGTCCTGGATCGCGGACTTGTCCTGGTCGCTGATGTCGTTGGTCAGGAAGATCGAGACCTGGACCTTGTCGTAGTAGATGGTCTTCATCTCGTCGATCTCGCGCTTGATCAGCAGACCGGTACCGAGCAGGCCGAGGGAGATCGCCGTCGTGAGGATCATGGCGATGGTCATCGTCAGGTTCCGACGAAGACCTGCCACTACTTCGGACAGGATGAACTTCAGACGCATTGGTTCCTCAGGGGTTCGTGGCTACGAGGTGTGCAGGCCAGCGGGAAGAAGGTTGTGGGGTCAGCGGCCGACGCCGTAGACGCCGCGGCTCTGGTCGCGCATCAGCCGACCGTTGTCGAGCTCGATGACACGACGGCGCATGGCGTCGACGATGTTGGAGTCGTGGGTGGCCATCAGCACCGTCGTGCCGGTGCGGTTGATGCGCTCCAGCAGCAGCATGATGTCCTGGCTCGTCTCGGGGTCGAGGTTGCCGGTGGGCTCGTCGGCGAGCAGCACGAGCGGACGGTTCACGAACGCGCGGGCGATCGCGACGCGCTGCTGCTCACCGCCGGAGAGCTCGTGGGGCATGCGGTCGGCCTTGCCCTCGAGACCGACCAGATCGAGCACCTCGGGCACGACCTTGCGGATGGTGCTGCGCGGCTTGTTGATGACCTGCAGCGCGAACGCGATGTTCTCCGCGACGGTCTTGTTCTTCAGCAGGCGGAAGTCCTGGAAGACGCATCCCATGGTGCGGCGGAGCTTGGGCACCTGCCACTTGCTCATCTTGTTCAGGTGCCGGCCGCCGACGTACACGTCCCCCTTCGACGGCGTCTCCTCGCGGAGCAGCAGCTGCAGGAACGTCGACTTGCCCGACCCCGACGGACCGATCAGGAAGACGAACTCTCCCTTGTCGATCTCCAGCGACAGGTCGTCCAGGGCAGGCCGGGTCGACGTCGAGTAGAACTTGCTGACGTTTTCAAGACGAATCACAACGGAGTATCCTACCGCGTCGTTATCAATTCGTAGTCAATTAGGCGCCGTCTCACAAAACGGGCGGCCGGCGGGGCGGCCGATCGCCCCTCGCTACTATCGCGCCATGTCCGAGAGCATGACCGGTGTCGAGGCGTTCTACCTGCCCGCGGACGGCGGCCGCTACCAGCCGACGTACGCGACGATGAGCCCGTGGGACGGCAGCGCCCAGCACGGCGGGCCGCCGTCCGCGCTGCTGGCGCACGCGATGACCGACCTGGTCGATCCCAGCCTGCGGCTGGCCCGCATCAGCGTGGACTTCCTCGGCGTGATCCCGCGCAAGCCGTGCGTGGTGCGCGCCGAGATCACCCGCCCCGGACGCCGCATCTGCCGTACCGAGGCGACGATGACGGTCGACGACCGGGTCGTCGCGGCCGCGAGCGCGTGGCACATCGTGACCGGCGCCGAGCCGCCCGCGCGCGGCGTGCACGACTACCGCGCCCCCGAGCTGCCGGACGAGCAGCCGCAGCGGTTCTTCGTCGGGCTGACCGACTGGGGCTACGGCGAGGCCATCGAGTGGCGGTTCACCCACGGCTCGCTCGACACGCCCGGCCCGGCCGCTGTGTGGTCGCGGCTGCGGGTGCCCCTGGTGGCGAGTCGCGAGACGTCCGGGCTGGAACGGCTGATCGTCGTCGCCGACTCCGCCAACGGGCTGTCCAACGAGCTGCCGCTCGGCGACTGGCTGTTCATCCCGCCCACGCTGACGGTGACCGCGCTGCGCGCGCCGGTCGGCGAATGGGTGTTCGTCGACGCCACGACGACGCTGTCGGCCGACGGGCTGGGGCTCAGCACCGCCCAGCTCGCCGACTCCCAAGGGCTCTGCGGGACCGCCGCGCAGCCGTTGCTGGTCTCCGCGACCTAGGCCTGCGACCCGACGGTGCGGTCGAGGAACGCGAGGATGTCGGCGGTCACCTCGTCGCGGTTGGTCTCGTTGAGCAGCTCGTGCCGGGCCTGCGGATACAGCCGGACGGTCACGTCCTTCACACCGCCGTCCTGGTAGCGCTGCGCCACCGCCTCCACGAGCGCACCGCCTCCGGCGATCGGGTCGGCGTCGCCGGAGACCAGCAGCACGGGCAGATCGGGGCGCACGCGGGCCACCTCGGCGGGATCGGACGAGCGCTGCATGGTGTCGGCGCCCGGGAACGGCGGTGCGAGGAAGCCGCAGGCCGGGTCGGCGACGTACTTGTCGACCTCGGCCTCGTCGCGCGAGAGCCACTCGTACCCGGTGCGCTGCTCGAACGGCGCGTTGAACGCCGACAGGTCGGACGGCTCGTCGGAGCCGAGGGACGCCGACAGCGGGCCGGGGTCGGTGGTGCCGGAAAGCACGAGCGCGTCGATGTCGCCGGAGTGGTCCAGGACGTACTGCTGGCTCGCGAAGGAGCCCAGGCTGTGGCCGAACAACGCGACCGGAAGCCCGGGGTTGTCCTCCTTGATGCGCCGGTTGAGCTCGCCGATGTCGGCGATCCAGCCGGGCCACCCGTCGGGGCCCCAGTTGCCGTAGTCGCCGTTCGCCGTCCGGCCCGAGCCGCGTCCGTCCGGCCCGTAGACCAGGTACCCCGCGTCGGTCAGCGCCTCGGCGAACCGGCGATAGCGCGCGGCGTGCTCGGCGAGCCCGTGCTGGACCTGCACGACGGCGCGCGGCTCGCCCTCGGGCGCCCAGCGGTAGACCTGCAGGACGGTGCCGTCGGGGACGGTGACAGTGATCGTGGTCTCATCCATGCGCTCACTCTCGCACCCGGCGCCCGGCGGCGTGCGCGCGCCCCTCGCCCGGCGCAGCCCTGCTAGGTGCGGCGCTGGCAGCCGCCGCACCAGAAGAGGTTCCGGCCGGCGACCACCCGCGTCCGGATCCGGGCCCCGCAGCGCGGGCACGGCTGCCCGTCGCGCTGGTAGACGTAGTTGGGCCGGTCGTACGCCGGCTTGAGGGCGCCCTGCGCGATGTCCCGCTCGGCGTCGGCGACGTCCTCCTCGACCGTGATGATCCGCCCGGTGTGCACGCCGACGTGCATCAACCGCACCAGGTCGTGCCACATGGCCTCGACCGTGCCGCGCTTGATGCGCCGTCCGGCGTACGCCGGGTTGACCCGCTGCCGCCAGAGCACCTCGCAGCGGTAGATGTTGCCGACGCCCGCGATCACGCTCTGGTCCATCATCAGCTCGGCGATGCTCTTGCCGCTGCGGTGGATGCGCTCCCACGCGCGAGTCGGCTCGGCGCTCGGCTGCAGCGGGTCCGGGCCCTGCCGCGCCACCAGCGCGTCCACCTCGACGGGCGTCACCAGGGTGCACACCATCGGGCCGCGTAGATCGGCGACATACCGCTCGTTGAGCAGCCGCAGCCGGACGGCGCCCTGCACGGCCGGCTCGGCCCCGTCGGTGGCGTGCACCGCCAGCTTGCCGATCAACCCCAGGTGGATGTGCACCGTCTGGCCGCCGATCTCGACGAACAGCAGCTTCCCGTGCGCCCAGGCGCGCTCGAACGGTCGGCCGTCCAGGATGGCCGCGCTCTCGGCGAACCTGCCCTGCGGGCTCGTGACCGCCGGCGCGGTGCCGGCGAACGCATCGGTCAGCTCGCGGCCGATCCGGTGCAGCGTGTGGCCCTCCGGCATCTAGTACGACCGCGGGAGCCCGAGCTCGCGCTCGGCGATGTAGTTGAGGACCATCTGGTTGTTGACCGGCGCGATCCGCATCAGCCGCGACTCCAGGAAGAACCGGCCGATGTGGTACTCGCGCGCGAAGCTGTAGCCGCCGAAGGTCTGCATCGCCCGGTCGGCGCACTCGAAGGCGGCCTCGCTGGCGAGGTACTTCGCGGCGTTCGCGTAGGTGCCGACCTCGCCGGCGCCCCGCGCGGCGTACTGGGCAGCGCCGTCGTACAGCACGTTGGCGGCGGCGACCAGCTTGAGGAACGAGTCGGCCAGCGGGTGCGCGACGGCCTGGTTCTTGCCGATCTGCCGGTCGAAGACCACCCGCTCCTTGGCGTACGCCGAGGCGGCGTCCAGCGCCCAGCGCCCCATGCCCAGCGACTCGCTCGCCAGCATCAGCCGCTCGGAGTTGAGGCTGTGCAACAGGTGGTAGAAGCCGCGGCCCTTCTCGCCGACGATGTCGGCCTCGGAGACCGGGTGGTCCTCGAAGAACACCTCGGCCGACGCGACGGCGTTGCGGGCGATCTTGTTGATCGGCCGGATGGTGACCGAGTCGGCCTTGAGGTCGGTGAGGAACAGGGTGAGCCCGAGCGCCTGGTTCTCCTCCGGTCCCGGCGTCGACGTGCGGGTCAGCACCATGATCTTGTCGCCGCGCAGCGCCCCGGAGTTCCAGACCTTGCCGCCGTTGATCAGGAACTCCCCCGGCGCGGTCTCCTTGGCGAAGGTGCGGATCTTCGTGGTCTGGGTCCCGGCGTCCGGCTCGGTGACACCGAAGGTCACATAGAGGTCGCCCTTGGCCAGTGCGGGCAGGATGCTCTGCTTCTGCTGCTCGGTACCGAATGCGGAGATGGCTGCGATGCTCAGCATCGGGATGTGCACGGTCGAGCATCCGTTCATCGCCGCGCCGCTGTATGCGATCTCCTCCAGAATCGCGCACATATCGGCGATCTGGCCGCCGTCGCCGCCGTACTCCTCGGGCACCAGCACGCCCATGAAGCCGGCGTCCGCGAAGGCCTGGAAGAACGCCTCAGGGAACTCGTGCTCACCGTCGTGCTGCTCCCAATACTCGAGCGGGAACTTTGAGCACAGTGCCCGAACCGCATCGCGAAGGTCGGAGTTTCCTTGCAGGTGTGGAAAGCGCGCGCTCATCAAACCGCCTCTCGGTGTGGATGCCGGGTGGACTCCGGTCCCCTGAACGTACGCCGATAGCTCGCCGGTCCTACACCCGCCGTCCGCCGCATGTGCTGGCGCAGTGACGCGCCGGTGCCGAGGCCGGCCCGTTGGGCGACCAGGTCGATCGGCAGGTCGGTCGCCTCCAGCAGCCGCTCGGCCTCGCGGATCCGCTGCTGGGTGAGCCACGCGCCCGGGGTCTGGCCGGTCTCCTCACGGAACCGGCGAGCGAAGGTACGCGGGCTCATGTGCGCGTGCGCCGCGAGGCTCGCGATCGAGTGCTTCTCGGCCAGGTGCTCGGCGAGCCACGCTCGGAGGGCCGCCGTGCTGCCGGCGTCGTCCAGCGGCACCGCGCGGTCGATGTACTGCGCCTGGCCGCCCTCGCGCCAGGGCGGGACGACGAGGTACCGGGCGACCTCGTTGGCGACGTCCGCCCCGACGTCCTTGCGGACGATGTGCAGGCACAGGTCGTTGCCCGCGGACAACCCGGCGCTGGTGAGCACGTCGCCGTCGTCCACGAACAGCACATTCGGGTCGAGGTCGACCTTCGGGTAGAGGCGGCGGAAGTCGGCCGCCTTGTCCCAGTGGGTCGTCGCCCGTCGCCCGTCCAGCAGTCCCGCGGCGCCCAGCACGAAGGCGCCGGTGCAGATCGACACCAGGCGGGTGCCCGGGCGGACGCCGGCGAGCGCCTCGGCGAGGTCGTCGGGGAGCCGACCCTCGCGGCGCGGGCCGGGCATGACGGTGCCGGGCACGATCACCGTGTCGGCCGCGGCGAGGGCCTCGACGCCCGCCTGTGGCACGATCGCATAGCCGTGCACGCTGGTCACCGGGTCCGCGGTCACGCCGACCGTGCGAACGTCGTACTCGCGCCGGCCGAGCACCTCGTTCGCGACGCCGAAGACCTGGGGCGGGATGGCCAGGTCGTAGCCGATCACGGGCGACAGGGCGAGGATCGCCACCGAATGCGTCATGGCAGAATTCTTTCACAACTTGGCGTTCCTGCCACTACCCGCGCTCCCGACCGATCGACAGAATCGACCCATGACCGAACCACTGCTCGACGAGACCGCTCCTTCGCGGCGCCGCCGGCTGCCGCATCGCGCCTGGATCGTCGCCGTCGTCGCGTTCCTGACCCTGGTCGGCGCCGCCGCCTTCCGCTCCGTGCCGAGCGTGCTGATGGATCCGCTGAACAAGGAGTTCGGCTGGACGCACGGGACGATCGGGCTGGCGGTCTCGATCAACCTGCTGCTGTTCGGGCTGATCTCGCCGTTCTCGGCGAGCCTGATGGACCGGATCGGCATCCAGCGGGTGGTCGCCGGCGCGCTGTTGCTGGTGGCGACCGGCAGCGGGCTCGCGGTGCTGATGACCGACGAGTGGCAGCTGCTGCTGCTGTGGGGCGTGCTGGTCGGCGTCGGCACCGGGTCGATGTCGATGGCGTTCGTCGCGACCGTCACCGGCCGGTGGTTCGTCGCCCGCCGCGGGCTCGTCAGCGGGGTGCTGACCGCCGCCGGCGCGGCCGGGCAGCTGGTGTTCCTGCCGTTGATCGCCTACCTGTCGGAGAGCTTCGGCTGGCGGGTCCCGTCGTTCACCGTCGCGGCGGTCGCCCTCGCGGTGATCCCGCTGGTGCTCACGCTGCTGCCGGACCATCCGCACGCCGTCGGGCTCGAGGCGTACGGCGCGACCGAATCGGAGCCCACTCCGCCCCGGGTGGCGCTGGCCAAGGGCACCGCCCGGTACGCGTTCGACGTCCTGCGGGAGGCCGCGCGGACGCGGGTGTTCTGGCTGCTGGCGGGCGGCTTCGCGATCTGCGGCGCCTCGACCAACGGGCTGATCGGCACCCACTTCGTGCCGGCCGCCCACGACCACGGCATGCCGACGACCGCCGCGGCGGGGCTGCTGGCGCTGGTCGGCATCTTCGACATCGCGGGGACCGTCGCCTCGGGCTGGTTCACCGACCGGTACGACCCGCGGATCCTGCTGGTCGTCTACTACACGCTGCGCGGCGGGTCGCTGCTGGTGCTGCCGATGCTGCTGGGACCGTCGACGAACCCGCCGATGTGGGCGTTCATCGTCTTCTACGGGCTCGACTGGGTGGCCACCGTGCCGCCGACCGTCGCGCTGTGCCAGCGCACGTTCGGCGCGAAGGCGCCGGTGGTCTTCGGCTGGGTGTTCGCCTCGCACCAGGTGGGCGCGGCGGTCGCCGCGCTCGGCGCCGGGTTGATCCGCGATCACGCGGGCAGCTATGCGCCGGCCTTCGTGATCAGCGGCGGGCTGTGCTTCTTCGCCGCGGCGATGTCGTGGGCGATCCGGGCGCGGCGCAACGAGACGACGACCGTGCCCGAGCCGGTGGTCGTCTAGTCGGCGGACGCGGTCTCGCGCTCCTTGCGCCACTTGATGCCGGCCTGCAGGAACCCGTCGATGTCGCCGTCGAAGACCGCCTGCGGGTTGCCGACCTCGTAGTCGGTGCGCAGGTCCTTGACCATCTGGTACGGGTGGATGACGTAGGAGCGCATCTGGTTGCCCCAGGAGTTCCCGCCGTCCCCCTTGAGGGCGTCGATCTTCGCCTGCTCCTCCTGGCGCTGGCGCTCGAGCAGCTTCGCCTGCAGGACCGCCATGGCGGTAGCGCGGTTCTGGATCTGCGAGCGCTCGTTCTGGCAGGAGACGACGATGCCGGTCGGCAGGTGCGTGATGCGGACCGCCGAGTCGGTCGTGTTGACGCCCTGGCCACCCGGGCCCGAGGAGCGGTAGACGTCGACGCGGATCTCGTCCTCGGGGATGTCGACCGCTTCGGACTGCTCGAGGACGGGCACCACCTCGACACCGGCGAACGACGTCTGCCGGCGCCCCTGGTTGTCGAACGGCGAGATGCGCACGAGCCGGTGGGTGCCCTGCTCCACCGACAGCGTGCCGTAGGCGAAGGGCGCGTGCACTGCGAAGGTCGTCGACTTGATGCCGGCCTCCTCGGCGTACGACGTCTCGTAGATGTCGGTCTTGTAGCCGTTGTTCTCCGCCCAGCGCAGGTACATGCGCTGCAGCATCTCCGCCCAGTCGGCGGCGTCGACGCCGCCGGCCTCGGCGCGGATGGTGATCAGCGCGTCGCGCTCGTCGTACTCGCCGGACAGCAGCGTGCGGATCTCGAGGTCGCCGATCTGCTGGCGGACGGCGGCGAGCTCGGAGACCACCTCGGCCTGGGTGTCGGCGTCGTCCTCGGCCTCGGCCAGCTCGAGCAGGACGGAGATGTCGTCCAGCCGCTGCCGGATCCCCTCGGCACCGCGCACCTCGGACTGCAGCCGCGACAGCCTGCTGGTCACCTGCTGGGCGGACTCGGGGTCGTCCCAGAGGTCGGGGCGAGCGGCCTCGGTCTCGAGATCGGCGATCTGCGCGCGCTTGGCGTCGAGATCGAGCACGGCTTCGATGTTGCGAAGGGTGCTGTCGAGGTCGGCCAGCTCGGCGGGGATATCTATGGACACAATCAACCAGAGTACTGCGGACACGGCAGTGGGGCGCCGCCAGTGCGACGCCCCACTGCGGTGTCGAGGTGCTTAGCGGCCGTCGCCGTCCAGCTTCTCCTTGACGTTCGAGACCGCGTCGGCGGCCTTGTCCTTGGCGTTCTCCCAGCCTTCCTTGACGTCGCCCTTCGTCTGCTGGGCGGTGCCTTCGGACTGCAAGTCGGGGTTGCCGGTCGCGTCGCCGATGCCTTCCTTGGCACCGCCCACGACCTGGTCCTTCTTCGCGTCTACCTTGTCACCGAACGACATGTGCGTCTCCCTGTGTCGAATGACTGCCGAAACTGCGGCAGGTGTACACCCCTCACGCTATCCGGGATCGGCGCACGAGGGGCGGGAATGCCGAAATCGGCGGTCTCATAGAACTCGCTACAGCGCGTACTGGCCGATGAGCTGGCTAACAGTGCGAATGTCGACTCGTCCCTTGAACTCGAGGCGCACCTTCCCGAGTGCACTGAACCAGAGCTCCAGCTCGGAGTCGAGGTCGAAGGTCCCCGCCGTCTCGACGCTCCACGCCTGTAGTTTCGCCAAAGGCAGCGATGTGTAGTCGCGCTTCTTCCCCGTCAAGCCTTGAACGTTGACAGTGATCAACCGCTTGTTCGTGAACGTGACCGTGTCCCGGCCGCCTTTGAAAGCCAGCACTACGTGCTCGTTCGGGACGAGCAATTCCGATAGCTCAGCCTGCGCATCGCTGGTGTCACGTTCCCCGAGTCGAAACACAGAACCGTTTGTGAAGTCAATCATCGTTGCAGCGTAGGCGAGCCCGCGAGCGCCAAGAGAGGACTGCGCCCTAGCCCTGCAGCGGTGCGCGACTCGTCGCGGTGACGACCTGGTGGACGCCGCCGGGTGCGAACACCGTCTCGAACGGCACGTGCGCGGTCCGCGCGCAGCGCACGACCACCTGCTCCCCGACCACGTCGATCCCGATGTCGACCTGCGCGGCCTCGGCTCCCCATGCCTGGACGGCGTACGTCGCGACGGCCGCCCGCGCCGCGCCCGGATCGAACGGCAGCGCCTCGCCGAGGGTCGTGCCGCCCCGCTCGAAGCCGTTGGCGGCCGCGATCGCCGCGCCGTCACACGCGGACTGCAGCGAGCGCAGCTGCACGAAGGCCGCTCCGGCCACGACGCCCCCGGTCAGCAGCAGACCGGCGAGCATGAAGAACCCGATCAGCAGCGGGATGGTCGATCCCTGCTCGCTGTCGGGGGCGGCATGGCGGTGGGTGGACGGGTCGATCTTCACCGGAACGCGTCCATCGCGACGACGTACTTTCCGGTGGCGGTGTTTGCGCTCAGCAGCTCGGGCAGCAGCGGGAGGCGGATCGGGATCTGCACGCAGACCACGAACACCTCGCCGCTGCTCAGCGCGGCGTCGTACCGCTCGGTCGTCGACGCGCACGTCGCGCCCGGCGGGGCGGTCCATACCCGCATTCCCGCGACATCGACGTTCTGGCTCTCGGCCGCGAGCTGAGCGGCATAGCGAGCGCGCGACATCGCCTCGTCGCCTGACTGCGCGGTGGCGACGGCGCGGCCGGCCTGGCGGGCCGCGTCGGTGGCGGCGAGCACCGTGCGTTGCACCGCGCTGAAGGCGAGCACGCCGTAGGTGAGCGGCACGAAGACCACGACGACAAGCAGCACGAACTCGACGACGCCCGAGCCCCGGTCACCGCGCGGCCGTCGGTCCTCCGAGGCGGCGGGCGCACTCATTGACCCTCCACGATCGCGCGGGCGGTGACCTCGACGGGCAGCATCGACCCGAGCGCCGTGACGATCGAGGGGATGGACCCGGTGCACCGTACGACGACCAGCCGAAGGCCGCCCGCGCCGACCTGCTCGCTCGACGTGCAGCTGATCGTCGAGGCGGCCCGCTCGGAGAGCGCCTCGGCGATGAGCGTGGCCGCGCGGGAGGCGCCCTGCCCCGCGCCGACGTTGGCGTTGGCCGCGTACCGCGCGGCCGCCATCGCGCTGCCGGCGATCACGCTTCGCTGATACAGGTAGAGACCGACTTGCAGTACCACGAGGAAGATCGCGGACAGCAGAACGGCGATCATGCTGAACTCGACGACCGCCGCCCCGTCGTCGCAACGTGGACCGCGCCGTCGGTCACTGGCCCGTGACCGAGTTGAGCGCATTCTGGATCGCTTCGACGATCGCCTCGCGGAACGGGATGAGGATCGCTATCACCAATGCCGCCGTCATGACGACCACCATCACCCAGCCCGGGACGTCACCGCGTTCGCGCTCGCCGCGCCAAGGTCCCACCAGAAGGGATGTCAACTGCGCCAGCAATCTCGATAACCAGCTCATGGGCGCCTCCTCGGACAGCGGGAACAGATGGGGTCGGTCATTGCGAAAGCTGGATGATGGACAGCAGGCCCGGGAACATGGCGAAGGCGACCGTGACCGGAAGCAGGAGGAAGACGACCGGCACCATCATGGTGATCTCGTTGCGGGCCCCGCGTTCGAGGAGGTGCCGCTTCGCCTGCTCACGAACGTCCGCCGCCTGCGCGCGCAGCACCTCGGCGAGCGGCGTCCCGCGCTCGAGCGCGATCACCAGACCGTCGATGAACCGAGCGAGCGGGTCGAGGCTGCTGGCCCGGGCCATCCGCTCGAGCGCCTCGGACAGCGGCACCCCGCTGCGGGTACGCCCGAGCGCACCCTGGATCGATCGGCCGAGCTCTCCGCCGACGAGCCGCGACACCCGGTCCAGCGCACCCTGCGGGCTCTCGCCGGCAGTGACCACGAGAGCCAGGAGCTCCGCAACGACCGGGAACTCGGCGATGATCCGCTCGTCCCGACGCCGTACCTGCACGGTGAGCCACCAGTCGCGGGCCAGCACGCCGGCCGCCGCACCGGCCACCGCGAGCAGCACGATCGAGGCGATCTGGAGGCGTCCGCTGTACAGCGTGATCGCCAGCCCGGCGGCGCCGCCGCAGAGCGCTCCGACGACCGCCCACAGGATCTGCTCGAAGCGAATGTCCTCTACGTCCCGGGAGTCATCGAGCGCGTCGAGGCGTCGTCGTACCGACGCTGCACCGCCGAACCACCTGTCGATGAGTGCTACCAGACCGCCGGTTCGAGGCAGGACGCTGCGCGCCAGTGCGTTGAGGCCGGTGACCGGGTCCTCGCGTAGCAGGCGGGACGGGCGTGGCTGCTCCCGGACGAACGGCGCGATCCGGTCTGCCAGAGGCATCCGGCGCGCGGGCGGTGAGGAGAAGACCGCGATGAGCACGCCGACTCCCGCCACGAGTCCGAGCAGCGCCCCGATGAGGACCGGATTCATCGAAGCACCCGCGCTTCCTCGGGAAGCCGGCCCAGGCGAAGCATCAGCCGGTACGCCACCACACAGACCGCCGCACCACACAGCAGCACGATGAAGCCGAGCGGCGTGTCGTACGCCGCGAGAGTCGTCGACTGCGTGCCCAGCAGGAGGAGGACCAGCCACGGCGCCGCCGCGGCGAGCCGCGCGCCGTTCACGGCGGCCTGCTTGCGGCTCTCGATCTCGCCGCGAATCCGCGATTCCTCCCGAACGAACCGGCCGAGGGTGCGCAGCACCGTGCCCAACTCGTTGCCGCCGACCTCACGGGTGACCCGCATGGTCTCGCAGACACGGTCACCGATGGGGTCGGCGAGCCGGTCCTTCAGGTCGTCCAGGCAATCGGTGAACCGCCCCGACGTCCGGTAGTCGGCGTCGAACTGCGCGAACGGCTCGCGGAGCGCCTCGGGGCCGCGCGTCGACAACGCGCCGAGCGCCTCGGGGATGGACATGCCTGCGCGTACCGCGCTGATCAGGTGGTCGATGGCCTCGGGCCAGACCTCGCGCAGGTCGCGTTGACGGCGGCCGTGCAACCGACGTACCCACCACAGCGGTGCCACGAAGCCGAATGCGCCGAACAGCGCCGCGATCGCTACCGAGCTGGTCGCGAGCAGCACGAGAACGGCGATGAGCGCCGCGGCCGCCAGCTGGAGCAGCCACAGCTGCGCGCTCGACACGGAGGGCAGACCGGCCTCGTTCAGCAGTCGGCGACGGCGCCCGTCCTCCTTCGGGCCGATCTTGGGGGCGTCGCTGGTGAACGCGGAGTAGATGAGCAGCAGTCCGAGCCCGGCGGTCAGCCCCAGCAGCGCGCCGGTCACCGACTGGCCCCGTTCATGGACGCGCTCCCGCGTCGAGCAGCCTCGGCAGGTCGATGCCGGCCATTGCGTAGCGCTCGGCGTGCGGCGGGAATCCCTGCGCTCGGACCAGCTTCCCGCCACGGGTCTGGAAGATGTCGGCCATCTCGACGACGGACCCCTCGACGCGGCCGGACAGTGCGACGATCTCCGTCACTCGCCGCCGTCCACCCGCCTCGAGCCGAGCATGCACGACGAGATCCACCGCGGTCGCCACCGTCGGCACGACGAACCCGGCGCTGATGTTCTCGCCGGCCAGCAGCGGAAGTGTGCAGAGCTTCTGCACGGCCTCGCGCGCGGAGTTTGCGTGGATCGAACAGGCACCGGGCAGCCCGCTGTTGAGCGCGATCAGCATGTCCAGGGCCTCGGCCTGTCGCACCTCGCCGACGATGATGCGGGAGGGCCGCATCCGCAGTGCTTCCTTGATCAACCTTCGTAGGGAGATGGCGCCCTGTCCCTCGAGGTTCTCTTGTCTGGTCTGCATGGCGACGACGTCCGGCAACGGCACCCTCAGCTCGAAGACCTCTTCGACGGTGACGACCCGTTCTTTGGGCGGAATGGCGGCGCTCAGACAGTTCAGCAGGGTTGTCTTCCCGCTCTGGGTTCCGCCCGCGACGATCACGTTGAGCCCGGCCATCATCGAGGCGTCGAGGAACGCGGCGGCGTGCGGCGTGAGCGTCCCCAGCTGGACGAGCTCCGACAGCCGCTGCGCCTTGACGACGAACTTCCGGATGTTCACGGCCATGTGCCGCCTGGTGACATCGGGGATAACGACGTGCAGCCGTGATCCGTCCGGCATGAGCGCGTCGACAAACGGGGTGCTCAGATCGAGCCGCCGTCCGGAGGTGCGCAGCATGCGCTCGACCAGATCGCCGAGCTCGGTCTCCGACAGCAGCACCGTGGTCAGCTCACTCACGCCGTTGCGCGCCGCGAAGACGCGTCCAGGGGCGTTGATCCATACTTCCTCGACCTCGGGGTCGTCGAGTAGTGGCTGCAGCGCACCGAACCCGGCTACCGAGCTGAGGACGGTCGAGGCGACGGATCGCGTATCGGTGATGGGCGGCAGCGAAGACGTGAGTGCCCGGTCGCCGTAGTCGCTGATGACCTCATCGATGAGCCGCCGCACTGCATCGGCGTCCACCAGGGGGTCGATTCCGCGTCTGCGGATCAGCTCCCTGACTTCCGTGTCGACGACACTGTGCGCGGAAAGAGCCACTGTCGATGATCCCTCGCATCGGTGACCTGCTGCTATGCGAGGAAATATAAGCCATGTGAAGGCCTGGACGACTCTCGTTATGCACAGGTGACCTGGAATCCGAGCTTCACCTGTCTCTGCCGTCCCGCCCGCCTCAGAAGCATCGAGACGACTGCCGGCCGCGTGCTCTCCGCGTGCTGGAGATCGCGGTTCCACTCCCGGTTCGCGGCGTGCTTCGGTACCGAAAGCGGGGGCGGATTCACGCGGTCGTCGCAACGCCTGTTGTTTTTGGCGGCGTTGAGAGTACCTCGTTGAGGACTTCGGCTGGT